>JAGHBN010000173.1 GCA_021160985.1 Thermococcus sp. | reverse complement strand
TCCTTCCGAGGGTGTCGGTAATCGTGATGTAGCCGGGGGCTTTCTCGGGAGAATTCGAGGTAGGTGGGGATGCCTGGGACGCTGAGCTTCCGAGGCATCCGGCAGAGAAGACAAGGAGGATGATAATCGTGACCGCGAGCACCCTCCTCATGGTGATTCCTCCTGGGTGTTATCAATCTTAGTTATGGTGGCATGATTTTTAATGCTTTTGATTTTTTGGTGTTACTGCATTTGAAAATAAAATGAATCAGTCGGCGTATCTGAGGAGGATGTCCTTCAGCTCCATGGCCTTTTGGTACGTCGGGGAACTGGGGTTGGAGAGTATCGCCTCTATCTCCGGGTCGTACTCTTCAACGAGCTCGTCGTAGGGGATTACCGTTTTCGTCGTGAAGTCGTTGAAGCCGAGCTCGTTCAGGATTCTCTCAACCTTCTCAATTTGACCCCCTTTCTTCACTTTGTTGATCACCAGGTGGATGTGTTCTATGCCCAGCTGTCTCGCCAGCTTCGCCGCATCAACCGCCACCTGAACGGAGTTGTAGGTTGGTTCCGTGAGAACAACGGCCTGCTTGAAGCCCTTCGCCAGAGCCCTTCCAAAGTGTTCCAGTCCGGCCTGTGTGTCCATAAGGATTATCTCGCCCTTCCTGAGGTTGATGTACTTGACCACGGCATCGAGGAGGGCATTTTCTGGACAGAGGCAGCCGGCCGCGGCCTGAACCACACTCCCCATGACGAGCAACATGACGCCGTCGGGACCCACGACGCCGAAGCGGTCAACGACGTCCCTCACGTCGGGGGTGAGTGAGAAGTACAGACCCCAGTTTGTTCCGGGCCTTGCACCTGTTTTTTCCTCGATGTAATCGAGGTTCTTGTTGAGTGGGACTATCTTATCGCGCACTTCCTTTGGAACGCCGAGGGCATGTGCGAGGTTCATCTGGGGGTCCTCATCAACGGCCAGAACTCGGTAGCCGTCCCTCGCGAGGAGCCTCGCTAAAAGTGCCGTCATCGTGGTTTTACCGACACCGCCCTTCCCCGTTATTACGACCCTGAACCCCTCTTCAGGGGCCTGTTTCTTTGTCCGCTCTCTGAGTTCACCTGCGATTTCAAACAGTTTCTTTCTCCTCTTCTCATCCGCGGGATTCAGGGGTTTTGTCATCAACTCCACCTTTCAATGGTTCGAGTTCGGATGTATAAATGCTTTTATGTTCGAACTTAAAACCGCATCAATGTGAAAAACTTCACTTTAATGCTCTAATTTGTCCTTTAATGTATTGATTTTTATAGATGTACTTGTCTGTCCAAGAAGATGTAACCTTTGGTTTCACACTTTTGGGTAATCATCTCTTGTGACTAAATAGTCATACACACTGCGAGCATAGTTTTACATTTTTGTGGGATATCTGTTTCATGCTGAAACATTTTCGAAAGTTCGCCATTAAAACGGAAAGGACTTTATATTAGTTCCGTTACATCCGTAATGGTGATTTCCTATGCCCACCGATTCAAAACCCACTATTTTCATAGATCCAGCAAAGTGCATTGGCTGTCGGCACTGTGAGATAGCGTGTGCAGTGGAACACGCCCAGAGCAAGGACCTCTTCTCGGCGATCTTTGAGGACCCACTGCCGCTGCCGAGAATACACATTCTCCCCATGGGGGCCTACAACGTACCCATGAACTGCCGGCACTGCGATGGTGCACCGTGTGTCGAGGTATGCCCCACCGGTGCGCTCTATCACGACGAAGACGGTGCCGTTATGATAACTCCCGAGAAGTGTATCGGCTGCAAGATGTGTGCCATTGTCTGTCCCTTCGGTATCCCCGAGTTTGAAGCCCTCAACGGCGTGATGTTCAAGTGTGACATGTGTCCCGACAGAAGGGCCGAAGGGAGGCCCCCAGCGTGTGTCGAGGCGTGCAAAACCGGGGCGCTTCAGTTCGGCACCATAGACGAGATAGTCTCCAACGTCAGGAAGGAAACGGCCGAGAAGATAATCAAGCTGAAAGAAGGTACATATGAGGAGGAATACAACGGTTGGGACCTTTTCAGGTCCATGCAGGCCGAGATTATTCAGATTAATGAGGAGGAGTCGAAATGAAGAAATATAAAGAAGTCTCCATTGATAGTACCACCCAGCAGATGTACGAGCGGGCCCAGGAGATGGGAATTGAGACCGTTTGGGAGAGGCTCGAGAAGCAGCAGCCGCAGTGTGGTTACGGTCTCCTTGGAGTCTGCTGCAGGAACTGTATGATGGGACCGTGCAGGATCAACCCCTTCGGGGGCGAGCCGAGGAGGGGCGTCTGCGGTGCCGATGCTGACACCATAGTCGCCAGGAACCTCCTCAGGATGATAGCGGCCGGTGCTGCCGCTCACAGTGACCACGGGCGCCACGTGGCTCTGACCCTTCTCATAGCGGCCGAGATGGCCGAGAAGTTCAAGAAGGAAGGAAAGCCTGTTCTTGAACTCGACAACATGGCGTCGAGCACCCTGCCGTATCAGGTCAGGGACGTGGAGAAGCTCAAGGCCGTTGCGGAGAGGCTCGGAATCAAGACGGAGGGCAAGACCGTCAGGGAGCTCGCCAAGGAAGTTGCCGAAGTGGCGCTCAATGACTTTGGAAAGCAGAATGAGGAGGCTCTGGCCTTCCTCAAGGCCTACCTCAACCCCAAGACCTACGAGATATTCGAGAAGGGCGCCGAAAAGGCCGGCATGCCATGGTTTGAGAACGGCATTCTCCCGAGGAGCATAGACAGGGAGATAGTGGAAAGCCTTCACAGGACCCACATAGGAACCGATCACGACCCGGTGAGCATACTCCTCCACGGTCTGAAGACGTCCCTCGGCGATGCCTGGGGAGGTTCGCTCATAGCGACCGAGCTCCAGGACGTGCTCTTCGGCACGCCGCAGGTTATAAAGGCCGAGGCCAACCTCGGAGTCCTCAAGGAGGACTACGTCAACATAGTTGTCCACGGCCACGAGCCCGTTCTCTCGGAGAAGATAGTCGAGGCGGCTCAGGACCCGGAGCTGCTCGAGCTCGCCGAGAAGCTCGGCGCCAAGGGCATAAACGTCGTTGGAATGTGCTGTACAGGTTTAGAGGTTCTCATGAGGCACGGAATACCGATAGCGGGCAACTTCCTCCAGCAGGAGATGGCCATAGTTACCGGCGCCGTCGAGGCCATGGTAGTTGACGTGCAGTGTATAATGCCCGCAACGGTTGACGTTGCGAGATGTTTCCACACCAAGATAATAGACACCAGCCCGCTGGCAACGTTCCCGGGAGCCATACACATCAAGTTCGACGAGAGAAGGGCGGATGAGATAGCCAAGGAGATAGTCAGGACCGCGGTCGAGAACTTCCCGAACAGGTCGAAGGTGAGGGTCGAGATACCGAAGGAGAAGATGTCCGGATACGTCGGCTTCAGCGTCGAGGCGATACTCAAGCACTTCGGAGGCTCCCTCAAGCCCATTGAAGAGGCGATAGTCGAGGGCAAGATAAAGGGCGTCGCCGGCCTAGTCGGCTGCAACAACCCGAAGGTGAAGCAGGACCACAACCACATCAAGATAGCCAACGAGCTGATGAAGAGGGACGTCCTCCTCGTGGGAACCGGCTGCTGGGCGACCGCGGCGATGAAGTACGGCATCTTCCTGCCCGAGTACGCGGACACCGAGAACGTCGGACCCGGCCTGAGGGAGTTCGTCAAGGGATGGGGCATTCCTCCTGCTCTTAACATGGGCTCGTGCGTTGACTGTACGAGAATACTCGTCCTGGCCGACCTAGTGGCTAGGGACCTGAACGTTCCTATTTCGGCATTGCCGGTGGTGGGCTCCGCCCCCGAGGCCATGACCGAGAAGGCCGTCTCGATAGGAACCTACTTCGTGGCCAGCGGAATCACAACGCACCTCGGCATAGTCCCGCCGGTTCTCGGCGGGCCGAAGGTGGTAAAGATTCTCACGCAGGACCTCTACGACATCGTTGGAGCGGCCTTCATAGTGGAGCCCGACCCGTACAAGGCAGCGAAGCTGATGTACGACCACATCATGAAGAAGAGGAAGGAGCTCGGCATCTGAGCTCCCTCTTTTATTCCCTTTTGAGGTGGGAGAATGTTCAAGCGCGTCAAGGAGTTATTCGGAAGGGAAGGGAAGGCTCTGGCTGAGACTCAAGAAAAGGAGGAAGGCCTCAAAGCCGACGCCTGCATAGGCTGTGCCCTCTGTGCCCAGGTGTGCCCTCACAACGCGATATTCGTCATAGACGATGATAAGAAGGTCATCTCGTTCCATCCCGAGCTCTGCAAGGAGTGCAACTACGAGTGCAACGACATATGTCCAACGAAGGCCATCCAGGGCCATCCCGACAGGCTCGACCTCGAGTTCGAGTACGCCCACTGTCAGGTCTGCGGCAGGAAGCTGGACTACACCGTTAAAACCGCGGAGTTCCTCTATCACAAGCTGGAGAAGTTCTACGACCATCCAGAGATCGTCTTCATGTGCGAGGGGTGCAAGCACGACCGCGTCAAGGAGTTCCCGAGTGAGTACCTCAGGTTCTTTGGGGGAATGCTGAAATGAGGGGCATCAAGTTCTCCTTTCTCTGCAAAGAGAAGCCCCAGCGTACCGGAAAGAGAGTGGCCATAGTCGGCGCTGGGCCGGCGGGGCTAACCGCTGCGGGCTACCTCGTCTGCAAGGGACACGACGTTGACATCTACGACAAGATGCCCGAGCCCGGGGGTTTGATGCTCTTCGTCATTCCAGAGTTCAGGATTCCCGTTGAGAGGGTTCGCCTCGGTGCGAAGGAGCTTGAGGAGGAGTTTGAGGTAACCTATTACCCGAAGACGAAGGTCATGGAGGGTGAGAGGGAGGACGAGGGTGACGAGTTCTACGAGAGGGTTGTTAAGCTCAGTGAACTCAGGGAGAACTACGACGCGGTTCTGATAGCCACCGGAATCTGGAACGTGGGGAGGATTGGAATCCCCGGGGACGACCTGGAGGGCATACTCTCGCCGCTGGAGCTCCTCTTCTGGATAAAAGGGGCCGAACTCGGCTACGTTCCAAAGGAGAAGGTTCCCGATTTGAGGGGCAAGAGGGTCGGTATAATCGGCGCGGGATTGACGGCGGTTGATGCCGCCTTCGAGTGCAACCGCCTCGGTGCGGAGGTCGAGATATTCTACCGCAGGACGATAAGGGAAGCCCCCGCCGGAGCCTACGAGATAAACATCCTCCGGAACAGGGGAGTCAAATGGTTCGAGCTCGTGACTCCAAAGCGCGTGATAGGTGAGAACGGCCGCGTTAAGGCGATTGAACTCCTCAGAACTCGCCTCGGTGAGCCCGACGAGACCGGAAGGAGGAGGCCGGTACCCATAGAGGGCTCGGAGTTCCAGGTCGAGCTGGACTACCTCGTCTTTGCCATAGGCATGGTACCAACGCCGCCCGTTAACGGCTCCTACATCGCAACGGACAGGAGGGGGAGGATAGTCGTTGATTCCCGGCACATGACGAGCGTTGAGGGAATCTTTGCCGCCGGTGACGTAGCCAATGGCCCGACGAAGGTCAGCAGGGCGATAAAGGACGGCCTATACGCGGCGGTCTCAATTGACAGGTGGCTCAGGGGTGAGTCCTGATGGAGAGGAAATACCTCTACCTCGATTACCTAACGTGCATCGGCTGCGAGACCTGTGAAACCGTCTGCGACTTCATCCACGATGGGAGCCCACACATCAGGATTTACGTAACGGAGAACAAGCAGTACCTCCCGATAAACTGCAAGCACTGCGACGACGCGCCCTGCGTGAGGGTCTGCCCCACCCACGCGATATACCGTGACGAGGACGGAGCCGTCAGGATTCACGAGGACAAGTGCATCGGCTGTCTCGCCTGCCTCCAGGTGTGTCCCTACGGCGTTCCCTTCTACAGCCTCAAGGTCAGGGCGATAACCAAGTGTGACATGTGTGCCGACAGACGCGAGGAGGGCCTCGAGCCGGCCTGCGCCCTCATGTGTCCTGCGGAAGCGATTCAGTACGGCCCGCTTGTGATGGTTCTTGAACTCGTCAACGAGAGGCGCGCCAAGAACATCCCTGAACACCGGAGGGAGCTGGGCGAGGAGGAACTCAGGAAGAGCGTGAGTTCCGGCTACGTTCTCCTCTGATACCTTTTTGGAGGTTCCACCGTGCGGATTGAGGAGATAATTGGGGATGCACGCAGGATAGTCATCTGTGGCGTGGGCAACGAGAAACGCGGTGATTACGGATTCGGGGCCTATTTAGCTGAGGCCCTCTCCGTGGCGGTGGAAAACCCGAACTTCCTCCCGATCAACTGCCACGACGTTCCCGAGAGCCAGGCTGGGGCTATCATACGCTTCCGTCCGGAGCTGGTGATAGTTGCGGTTCCCCTTGAATTCGGGGGTAAGCCAGGTAAAGTGGTCGTTGCCGACCCCTGGGAGGCCATAGAGGACGTTCCCGAGGACTTCCGCTTCCAGCTCAGGGTGACGCTCGACCACCTGGCCGAGTTGCTCCCGGAGACCCGGTTCCTGCTCCTCGGCCCTCAGCCCGGGGACTGGATGGATGTTAGCGAGGAAATTAAAAACTGCGTTAGAGCCCTTGCACTGGCCTTCAAGGACGCCGTGGACTGAGCCCTATTACACAAGCTCCTTTCCCGTCCCCGTCATGACGAGCTTGCCGTGCTTCACTCCCTTGAGGCTCAAGAGCCTGTCCGCTATCTCCTTTATCCTGCTGGCCTTTCCCTTGACGATGACTACCTCGAGGCAGTTGTGCTCGTCCATGTGGACGTGGATGCTCGAGACTATCTCCTCGAGGTAGTCGTGCTGGAGGTCGAGTAGCTCCTTGACCACGTCCGCTTCATCGTGGTTGTAAACCATCGTGATGGTTCCGGCCACCTCCTCGTTCCCGACCTCCCACTCGTGCCTGACGATGAAGTCGCGCATCATGTCGCGTATGGCCTCGCTCCTGTTGACGTAGCCCTTCTCCTCGATGATCCTGTCAAACCTGTCCAGCAACTCCTTGGGGACTGAAACGCCGAACCTGACGATGCCCATCCTACCACCCTCACCTCAGGTTTGGAACTTCACCCTTTTTAAGGTAGCACCCCAATGCTATTCAGGTGATACCATGCACGAGTGGGCGCTGGCTGATGCGATCGTTAGGACTGTGCTGGATTATGCTGAAAGGGAAAAGGCTGAGCGGGTAAAGGCCGTGAAGGTCGTCCTCGGCGAGCTCCAGGACGTTGCCGAGGACATAGTGAAGTTCGCGATGGAGCAGATGTTCGCTGGAACGATTGCCGAAGGTGCTGAGATAATCTTCGAGGAGGAAGAGGCAGTCTTCAAGTGCCGCAACTGCGGGCACACATGGAAGCTCAAGGAGGTCAAGGACCGCTTCGACGAGCGCATAAAGGAGGACATACACTTCATTCCCGAGGTAGTCCACGCCTTCCTTGCCTGCCCGAAGTGCGGGAGCCACGACTTTGAGGTCGTCCAGGGAAGGGGCGTTTATGTAGCGGGGATTATGATTGAGAAGGAGGGAGAGGCATGATTGACCCGCGCGAGATTGCCATAAACGCGAGGCTTGAGGGCGTTAAGAGAATAATCCCAGTTGTCAGCGGCAAGGGTGGTGTCGGAAAATCTCTGGTCTCAACGACCCTTGCGCTTGCCCTTGCAGAGAAGGGCCACAAGGTCGGTCTGCTCGACCTCGACTTCCACGGCGCGAGCGACCACGTCATCCTCGGCTTTGAGCCAAAGGAGTTCCCGGAGGAGGACAGGGGCGTTGTCCCGCCGACGGTTCACGGGATAAAGTTCATGAGCATCGCCTACTACACCGAGGACAGGCCCACACCGCTCCGCGGTAAGGAAATCAGCGACGCCCTCATCGAGCTCCTGACGATAACGCGCTGGGACGAGCTTGACTACCTCGTCATCGATATGCCACCGGGACTCGGCGACCAGCTCCTCGACGTCCTCCGCTTCCTCAAGAGGGGCGAGTTCCTCGTCGTTGCAACGCCCTCAAAGCTCTCCCTCAACGTCGTGGAGAAGCTCATCCAGCTCCTTCTTGAGGAGAAGCACAAAGTCCTCGGACTCGTCGAGAACATGAAGCTTGATGACGAGGAAGACGTTAAGAAGCTCGCAGAGCGCTACGGCGTTCCCTACCTCACCGGCATACCGTTCTATCCGGACCTCGACGCGAAGATCGGCAACGTGGAAGAGCTTATGAAGACAGAGTTCGCGGAGAAGATAAGGGAGCTTGCCGAGAAGCTTTGATTTTTTCCATTTTTCATTTGCTTCGCGGGTGGTAAATGGGACTTTCCAGAGTTTATAAAATGATGTAAAGTTGAACTTAACAAACTTTATAAAGACTTGTAAAGTACAACTTTACATGATGTCCGAAGACATGATTGAAGAGCAGAACCCGTGGTGGTTCCACGAGGAGGATCCTGATTGGGTTGAGTTCAACGAACTTGAATATCAGGTTATTCCGGGTTGGATAAGAGAAATCTCGCTGAAACCGTTTGCTCTGAACTTCGTTATAGGGCCGAGGCGCGTTGGCAAAACTATGGGCTTGAAGCTCCTCATCAGAAGGCTTCTCAATGAAGAAAAGAATCCGTACAGCCTCTTCTACTTTGACTGCGGCGTCTTGGAGAACTACAGGGAGATAATCGATGTCGTGGAGAGTTACATTAAACTCCGGGAGCGCAAGGGGGTAAGAACCTCGTACCTGTTTCTCGATGAGGTCACCCTCGTGCCCAACTGGTGGAGGGCGATTAAATACCTCGTGGACAGGAGAAAGCTGAGAAACGACGTGCTCACAGTCACCGGTTCGGTGACGATAGCGGCCGAGAGGCACATCGGAGCCTTCGGGGGGAGACAGGGAAACGGAAAAACAGTCGAGGTCATGCCCCTGAGCTTCCGCGAATACTACAACCTCTTTTACGAGGACTTCTTTCCGTCGAAGGGGGAGGAGATATTCGAGAAATACCTCGAAACCGGCGGCTACTTAGCGTACCTCAACCGGAGGCTCAGGACGAGCGACATCGTATCCGCCATAAAGGCCGACGTGAGGACGCTCGGCAAGAGCACGGGTCTTGCGAGGGACGTTATCGGGGCGATTCTGGACGTTGCCCCCGACCCCGTTTCCTTCAGAAAGCTCGCCGAGAGGGCCGGAGTTTCCACGCCGACCGTTAGGGAGTACTTGGAGCTCTTCGAGGGGCTTCACATTCTCCTCAAAGTGAAGTTCCTCGATGCCGGCGGAAGAATACTGGAAAGGAAGGACAGGAAGTTTGCCATCAGGGATCCGCTTTTGGCCAGAGCGATGGCCCAGTGGGCTGGAAGAGAACTCCCGCGGCCGGTGCTCTATGAGTGGCTCGTCCAGGAGCACCTGTATAGGAAGTTCGGAGAGGTATTTTACTTCCGGACAAAGGACTACGAAGTTGATGCTGTGACGAGGGTGATGAAAGTCGAGGTGAAGTCTGGGATATCGAAGGGACGCTATCCAAAGGACGTTCTTGTTCTCGAAGGCAAAGATGTTCCCCGCTTCCTGTACGAGTTGTGAGGGGACTCCATGTTACATAGGGAGTCCTGCCACAATTGTTCATTGCTGGCAAAATAAAGAGAATAAGGGGATTGAGCGCGATCTTGATGAGCTGAACCTCGAAATTCTGAAGACTCAATTTCAAGAATGAACGCAATAAAACTTCTGGAGAGTTCTTTGAAGTGATTTTTAAGAAAAAATCCGGTATCTAAGCGTTTTTGGAAGCTTTAAGATGGAATTACATGCGATGAGAAAGCCGATTATGGGGAGATTTTTCATGTCCAGAAAAATTTGGGTAATAACGAACATCATGCAATTCTCGAAAAACGAGCCGAAACCCCTAAATATCTTCACGCCCTATCCTTACGGGTGGTGTCCGTTGCAGGCCAACGTCAACCTCGACGCTCTTTTGGAGAAGATGAAGGCCGAGCTGGAGCGGGCGAAGAGATTCGAACCACTTAAATTTGATGAAACCGTGGAAGAGTGCCTGAGTAAAGTCCAAGAAGTCATGAAAGAAAGAGAACGAGAGAGAAACTCCACTCAATTCAAAAGAAAAGGAAGTCAGATTTATTTTTCACTCTGTTTGGAGGATTAGGACTAGTGGGATCGATACCACTGTTTCTTGAACCCGGTTTGAGTTTGAGTGATATCTTATTTACAGCCTTAATCATCGATGGCGTTTTTGGATTTATGTTCCTAAGTGGTGTCTACGGTTTGATTAAAAACAATAATGCAACCAAAAGTCTAAGAG
>JAGHBN010000002.1 GCA_021160985.1 Thermococcus sp. | reverse complement strand
CTCCCGAGCTGGGCGAGTCTCTCCCTCTCCTCTGGCAGGACGTTGGTGAAAATCAGCTTCTCCTTCCACCACTCGCTCACGTGCTTGTACTCCAGCCACAGCCAGTCGCTTATCTCCTCGAGGTGCTCGATCACTAGGTACGGCATGCTCTCACCGCCCCCCTTTGGGTTCACCTTTTTAAAAGCCCTTCCCAACTTAATCCATGTCGTTCAAAGCCAAGTATTCGCGCGTAGCAAGGTACTATGAGGCCCTTAAGAGACCGCTCGACAGGTTCTTCTGTTCCCTGCGCGAGAGGGCGGTTTCGTTGGTTAAGGGAAAAACTCTGGAAGTCGGTGTTGGGGTTGGGAAAACACTACGTTATTATCCGAGTGATGTTGAGCTCTGCGCCGTCGATGCCGTCCCCGAGACACTCAAAATCGCCATAGAGAAGGCCCAAGGGCTCAACTTAAAGGTCTGCTTTGAGGTTGCGGACGTTGAGAAGCTTCCGTTTCCAGACAACAGCTTTGATACCGTCCTGAGTTCCTTCGTCTTCTGCACCGTTCCCAATCCTGAGAGAGGTATGCGGGAAATCTTCCGGGTCTTGAAACCCGGAGGAAGGGCAATATTCCTCGAACACACGACGAGCGATTCAGCTTTACTGAGTTACCTCTTTCTTCTTCCCCTGAAGTTGCCGTTGAAGCTTCTCCTTGATGACGACCCGCTACGGGAGACGCACAAACTCGTCTCGAAATACTTTGAAGTCGAGCTTGAAGAGAGCTATTACCGCGGAATAGTCCGCTTAATCGTCGCTCGGAAGATTGAGGAGAGTAAAACTTTTAAAGCCCCCTCTCCTTAAGAATAACGGGCGCGCGGTGGTAGTCTAGCCTGGTCCAGGACACCGGCCTCCCAAGCCGGTAACCCGGGTTCGAATCCCGGCCACCGCACCACACCAAACTTTTCTGGCGAAAAGTTTGATCAAATAATTTTAGCCGCGTTAGAAGTCCTTGATTTAACTCGTGCAAGATTTTAACTTCACTGTTTTAATTGAGGAGTTTAACCCTTAACCACCCTACTTCACGCAGTTTCACAACTTATTTCGGCACTCCTCGAGTGCCTTCTGATAATGAAACGCTCTCACGGGGATCATTGAGAGTAAACTCCCCAAAAATCCCCGCTATTTATAGAGTGCACGAAAGTTCCCCCTGCATTTTCGGGAGTAAACCCTTTTGGTGAAGCTTTCCCAAAAGCTTCAGCGCTGGCGGAAAGTAATAAACT
The DNA here is from genome assembly GCA_021160985.1 of Thermococcus sp. GTDB lineage: Archaea > Methanobacteriota_B > Thermococci > Thermococcales > Thermococcaceae > Thermococcus. The sequence continues at coordinate 11,152 of JAGHBN010000002.1, read as the reverse complement.
GTTTTGAAACACTCGCCTTATGAGAGTTTTCAAACCAATTACAGAGTTGTAAGTGAGAACAATCATACCGGCCCTCTGGGAGAGTTTAACTCCAAAAAGACGCCCTACGAGCGTCGGAAAAGAAAGTAAACTTCCTAGTAATAATCACGTGATGAGTGTTCTCCACTTGAAGATGAGGAATTTTGAAATGAAAACCACGCCCAAAACCCCGAGTTTAAAGGATAGTAATTTTTTGGTCAAGCTTTGATAAGCAAAGCTTGCTGGAGAAAGTTTGGCATGCTTTTTACACAGGCTTTTTGGAGGAGTTTGAATTCTAAACTGGCAATTCAAAGCGTGTTATCTATACTTGAGCGCCCTTCAGGCGCCTTTTAAAGCAACCACTCATTAAATCGTCTAGCATGAGTACAAACATACTCACAACAGCTCTTCAAGAAGCATGCCAACTTTTAACCGCTCCTTTTATGCCACATTAATCGCCCCAAAACAAAACTAGAAAAGTTTTCGCGAGCCTTTCTCAAAGGCTCTACTTCAGCTTCTCAAGGATTATGGCCGGGCAGACCTTCGTAACGCCCTCAATCTTCCCTATTTTGTTGGAGATTATATCGGAGAGGTCTTCCCCATCCTTTGCCCAAATCTCGGCCATTATCATGTGGTCGCCGCTGGTCAGGTAGACGCTCCTAACGAAGTCAAACTCCTTCAGCTTCGCCGCCACCTCAAATATCTTCTCGGGCATGGTATCAACGCCCGTAAGGCTGACCAGGTTGTATCCCAGCTTTGAGGGGTCTATAACCACCGTGTATTGCTTTATGACTCCGGCTTCCTCAAGGGCCTTAACGCGCTTCCTAACGGCAGTCTCACTTATACCAAGGACCTTTGCAATCTCCGTGAAAGGGGTGCGAGCGTCCTTGGTGAGCATCTCAATTATGATCCTATCCCTTTCGTCGAGCATATTCCTTCACCCTGTCAACTTTATGAAAACCACCTATATTAATCTTTCGAACCCATTAGTTCATAAGTTAAACCTTGAGCTTCAATTTAACTACGGCCTCCACGTGGGGAGTGTGGGGGAACATATCGACCCCAACTGCAGTCTCAACCTCGTACTTTTCAAGCAATTTCTTTAAATTCTCGCCCAGAGTGGCCGGATTACAAGATACGTACACGACAGTCTCGGGCTGTTCTTTTAAAATTTTTTTGATGAGTTTAGGATGCAAACCCGCCCTGGGAGGGTCAAGAACCAGGGTATCGTACACTCCCAAGTTTTCCACGTCCCTGTCTTCCCCGACATGGAAGGCGGCCTCAACCCCATTCAGCTCGGCGTTCCTCCTCGCCATATCGACGGCAAACGGGTTTATCTCAATCCCTTCAACGGAGAACCCCCTCTTGGCGAGGTACACGGCAAAAGTCCCGACTCCGGAATAGAGGTCGAGAACCTTCTCACCCTCCACGAACTCCCCAACTTTTTTCACGAGCTCGACGGCCCCATAGCTGTTGGTCTGGAAGAAGCTGTTGGGATGAATCAGATAAACAACGTCATTGAGCCTCTCGCGTATGAACTCGCTCCCCCAGAAGCGCTCTATCTCGCCGTAGGAGACGTCGCTCTTCGTCCTGTTAACGCTCCAGTAAACCGAGGTGGCGTAGTCGAAGTAGTTGGGAAACTCCTCCAGCAGCTCACCCTCCGAGGTGACAAGGTTTACCATCAGCTCACCCGTAAACTTACCCTCCCTTATGACGATGTACCTCAGAAAACCCGAATTCTCGCGTATGTTATAGAGACTCGGCTTGAAGTCCTCTATGAACTCTCTCAGAGAGCGGAGAACCCGTTTGCTGGCCTCGCCGAAGACCGGACACCACTCAATATCAACCGCATCCCACCAGGTGCCCTTTCTCCTGAAGCCAATGCCACCAGTTGAAACAACCACGTCTATTCTGTTTCTGTGTCCGTAGGGCCGGGGAGAGGGGAGAACCTCAACATCCATTCCAATGTGCTTTGCGAGTTTTTCACCCTTTACCCTCAGCTGTTCGCTGTAAGGTATGTGCTGCAGTGCACAGCCCCCGCATTTTCCAAAATACGGACACTCCGGCGGAACTCTCTCCGGTGATTCCTTAACGACTTCAAAATCCGTGGCAATAAGCCTGCGCTTTTTTCTTCTCCACTTCTTTATTTCAACCTCATCGCCAGGGGCGGTGAAGGGAACGTGAAACTCCTTCTTCCCTATCCTCACGACTCCCATGCCCTCAAAATCCAATTTTTCGACGATTCCTCGCATGATTCACCCTCTGACCCAGGCTTATAAAACGTTTTCGAGCCCGAAAGATGTTAGGCATTTCCGAAAAAGCGACAAATATGTTCACAGAAGGTTTATTTAGTTCCTCAACGTAAATAGTTATGGTGCCGCTGGATGTTCGGCAGGCGGAAGGATGTGGTTTACCGAACCCTCGCCACGAAAAAAAGGGCGGTCGCCCTCCACAAGTTGAGCGCTGAACTCGAAACACCCGCATCAGCATTGTTGAAGACCGTTAAAGAGCTTGAATCTGATGGCCTCGTCGAGGTCTTCTACGGAAAAGAAAAGGCTTCAATAATGGTTCGTGCAAAAACCATAGAGGACTACATCTAGCCCTCTTCTTTAATAATTTATTCACGAATGGGGATGAAAAATATGGTATCTATAGTGGTCACTGGGAGGGGTGGCGCTGGTAAGACCACCATAACGAGCAATCTGGGGGTCTACTTCGCGAAAAAAAGTTACCCCACCCTTCTAATAGACGGGGATCTGTATCTGCCGAAGCTCGCCTTCCACTTCGGGATCGACAACCCCGGGTATAACATTCATACGCTGATAAGGAACCCGAACATGAGGGTGGTCGATGTCATATATCACGACCCCAGAACCCGTGTCGATATCATCCCCGGCAGCTCAAAGCTCTCTGACGTAATTGACATTGAGGGCAGGAGGATTAGAGATATAGTGAGAGAAATTCAGCCAAGGTACCGGCTGACTGTGATAGACTCGCCGGTTGGAATACCCTTTGACACCATATCAACATTCAGGCTGGCCCAGTACCAGCTGATAATAGTCGAGATAGAGCGCTGTCCGGTTCATTCCGTCCACAGGATGATAGAGAATGAAGTGATCAAGCTCAAACGCCTCGGAGAGGCATACGGGCTCCAGGTGGGCGTCATCCTCAACAAGGTCAGAGAGTCCTCGGACAGACTCCAGGACATCGTCGATTTTATTGAATACACCGTTGGCGTCCCTGTTGTTGGCATAATACCCTTCGATCACGCAGTTCCCGAGGCCACCAACAACGGAACCCCCGTCCTGATGTACGCCCCCCACACAAAGGCATCCAGGGCCATAAAAGAGACCGGCGAAATCCTCGAGGGGTGGGTACTCAGAGAAAAGAGAAAAGGTTTCTTCGAAAAGCTCTACGCGGCCTTAATCTCGTTCCTTCACAGACAAAGAGTCCCTGCGGGCAAAAAGCTCTGAGACGCGGACGAGGGGGACGAACCTGTATTTACCCCCTATCCTTTCAGCTGCACCCTCTTCCCTGTCAACCACGACCATTATGGCCGCGATTGCAGCCCCCTCATGTTCAAGGACTTCTGCAGCCCTTAGAACGCTCCCGCCGGTTGTCGTCACGTCCTCAACTAGGAGTATCCTCTCCCCGGGCTTCACCTCGCCTTCTATCTGGCTCCCAGTTCCGTGGCCCTTAGGCTTCTTGCGTACTATGACGAGGGGCTTTCCCGTCTCGAGAGAAACCGCGGTGGCTATTGGAACCGCTCCAAGCTCCGGTCCGGCGACGCGGTCGAATTCCAGGCCGAGTTCTCTGGCCTTCTCCGCCATCAGCTCTGCGATTATCTTCAGCGCCTCAGGATTCGTTATCAGCTTCTTGACGTTGATGTAATAGTCGCTCTCCTTTCCCGACGTGAGAATGAAGCGGCCGAAGAGTATGGCACCCTCAGAGAAGAACATATCGATCAGCCGGGTTTTCATGTTCCCCATTTTAAACACCCTCGTGTAAATTTCAGGGCAGTTCAAGGGAAGAGTGTACAGGAGATTTAAAAAAGTTGGGGCTAAAGTTAATAAGGCAAATGGTTGAGAAAATACCATGCTAACGCCGGAAAAAGTCACTGGGTACTACTTCAAGATTGTGGTCGTACTCGGCGGCATTTCCATTCTGCTGGCCCTCAAATACATCATCCAGAGGTGGCGTTCCTTTCCGGAGAGCGGCTGGAAGGTCCAATCCTTCGCCCTCGGCCTCCTCGGCCTGGTATTGGCGTCCTTTCTTGAGACCCCACTCATGTTCCTCGGTACATGGATCGTTCTGGCCCTCGCGGCGGGGATAATCGAGGAGTTGGTGAAGCTCCTGCCCCTGAAGTTCTTCGAGCGCTCGCCGGAATGGGAGAGGTGGAAGATTGTCATAGGTACCGGCCTCTTCCTGGGAATCCTGGAAGGACTCATGTACACCGCAGGAATCCTTGCCCTCACTCAGGAGACCTACCTGGTGACCGTTAGGGTGATTCTTATGGGACTCCACACCACATGGGCGGCCATTTCGGTCAGCTTTCTGCTTGCCGAAACGGGGGCGAAGCGCTTCGTCGGACTGGCATTCGCGATGAGTGCCCATGCCATGCACGACCTTCCCCCGCTGGCGATGGTGGACGGTTATCCCGGAAACGTCATCGCAGGCCTTGCAGGAGTGTCAACCGGCTTCCTTCTCGTGACCCCGCTCATGGCGAAAAAAGCCGCCGAACTGGCAGGGAGACTCGTTTCCAGGGAGGATGAAGAGCCGGACGAAGCACGGGAAAACATTGAAGAAACGGAGGAGGAGATGGTCATTTCTTCGCCTTGAACCTCTCCTGGAGCTCGTAAAGCTCGGCCACGCGCTCTATGGTGTCCGCCTCCTCCGGACTCTTGTCCTCCCTCAGAGCCACGAAGCGGGGGAAGCGGAGCGCAAAGCCGCTCTTGTACTTCGGGCTTTTCTGTATCTCCTGGTAAGTCACCTCGATGACGACCTTGGGCTGTATCTCGACGAACTTGCCCTCCTCCCTGACGATGAGGGACTTGAGCATCTTGGTGAACTCGGCCAGATCCTCGTCGGTGAAGCCGCTGCCAACCTTTCCAACGGGCACGAACTCACCGCTGTGCGGGTCGTACGCCGCGACTAGGTATGAACCGAGGAGGTGTGCGCGCCTTCCCTCACCCCATTCAGCGCCGATTATGACAAGATCGAGGTTCTCCATCGTGGGCTTGACCTTAAGCCACTTCTTACCCCTGTTTCCGGGCTCATAAACGGAGTCCAGCCTCTTGGCCATGACTCCCTCATGCCCGAGGTTGAGGGCCTCCTCGTAGAACTTCTGGGCCTCCTCAGCGCTCTTTGTCACCAGCTGAACGGCGAGCTTTATCTTGTCCCCCTCCTCCACGGAGCTCTCAAGGCGCTTCCTCCTCTCGACAAAGGGTGTGTCTATCAGGCTTTCGCCGTCAATGTAGAGGATATCAAAGAGGTTCAGCTCAAGCGGGATTTTCTCTATCATCTCTTCGATGTTGTACTTCCGCCTGAACCTCCTTAGAACGAACTGGAACGGTCTCGGCCTGCCCCCTTCGCCGACCGCGACGAGTTCACCCTCCACTATAACTTTTTCCGGCTTTAGGGAGGCCTTTATCACCTCGACTATATCCGGAATCGCCCTGGTAACGTTTTCCAGTCTGCGCGAGTACACGATTACCCTATCCCCGTCCTTGTGAACCTGAACCCTTGCGCCGTCGTACTTGATCTCGAAGGCCGCTTCGCCGCCCATCTCGATGAGGGCTTCCTTGACGCTGGCGGCGTTCTGTGCCAGCATCGGCCTTATGGGCTTGCCCACTTGTATCCTGACCTTTGAGAGGCCCTCGTTACCCTCCAGCTTTGCAACCCTCGCGACGTAGCCAAAGTCACTCGTTAGCATGTAGGCCCTCTCAACAAGCTCTGGCTTCACCCTGAAGGCCTCGGCTATGGCGTCCCTCAGAATTCCCTCGGCAACGCCTGTTCTCATCGTACCCAGAACAGTCCTGGCAAGGTATTTGCCCTCCTCCGGCTCGGCGTCCATGAAGAGGTTTGCCAGGTACTTCATCTTCCTGTCCTGACTTCCCTCACCGCTCGCTTCGGCAACCTTGACGAACGTATCGTAAACGCGCTTTATTGTGAGGGGCTGGCTGAAGAAGCTCTTTTGCTTTTTCTTCTTAAGGGCAAGGGCCACGCTCTCACCGAGGTCGCCGGTGTCCCTTATCGAGTCCTCTATCTCCTTCTCCGAGACGCCCGTTGCCATAGATACTGCCTTTATAAGGAGCTTCTCGCCAACACCGAGTTCCCTCTCGTCCCAGTCCGGGAAAACTTTGCCCAGAATCAGATAGGGAACAACTTCAAGGAGCTCGTCTGGAGTTTTCTTAAGAAAGTCCGCAACAAACTTGGTCTTGAGGGTCTTGAGCGTAGTTTTTTCAAGCCTCCTGTAGAGTTCGGCCAGCTCCGAATACCTCATATCACTCACTCTCACCACCGCATAAAATACGGCAAGGAAAATAAAAACTCAGCGCTTAATCAGAGTAAACCTCAACTTCTCAAAGGCCGCAGTGCCGATGAATCCGACCGCGAAGGCTATGAGGGGGCTGGTTCTATCGTAGAGAAGCACCACCACCGCGAGTCCGCCCGCAATGCCTGCCAGCACGAGTCCAAGATCGCGGGCACCCTTCATGTTGGCATACGTTGCCCCCGCTACGAACAAAAGCGCGATTATAAACAGCACAGTGTTCATTTCGCCTCACCCTCAAACCATCTTTCAACCCTCGGTTTTCCGTCGTATATTTCGACAATGTCGTAGGACACTTCAAGGTCTCCCAGAAGGGCCCTTGTGCTCTCCACCTCACTCTCTCTGACGAGCGCGAAGAGCCCCTTACCCAGCATTATCATCGAACTCGGGTTCTTCAACACTCCGTCCAGCTCCCTCGCAAGTTCGAGGAGCTCGCCGCTTAAGAGGCCCGTTTTTTCTGCAAACTCCCGCGCCAGAACCATCATGCGCTCTGGTGTGGGTTCTGCCAGGAGCTTTTCAAGAGCCTTGGAACCCTCGGCCTCTATAACCTTCACAACCTCGCCGTCGAGAACCTCCCTGGTGGGGAGCCTTCCGAGGGGGACGACGAGAACCTTATAGCCCTCGAAGAACAGGTTATCGACCAGACCTATTCCGGGCCCCCCTGCTTTAACCCGAACCTCCATCCCTCCCGCGAGCTGTGCAACGACGTCACCCAGGCCGCCCCTGTTGAGAACTTCGTGTTTGTGGGCCACCTGGGCGGCCCTGAGCCAGGTTCCCCCAAGTTTGTAGCTCAGAGCCAGGGCCGTTCCCAGGGCCCCGCCGGCGCTGTTGCCGAAGCCGTAGCCGTTGGGGAAGTCGAAGTACTGCCAGATTTCAATCTCGCCGGTGAAACCGGCCGGAACTATTTCTTCAGCCACGGAGTAGCTTATGACCGCCTCCTCCCTCTTCACAGGCTCACCGTTGAAGGCAACGTGTATGTGCCTCTCAAGGACCTCAGTCTCGACGCTCACGAAGACGTTAACTCCCTTCTCAAGGTTTACCCCTGCCCCAAGGGAGCCGGCCTTAAGGGGATCATCGTGAAAGCGCGGGACGAAAAAGGCGGTGATGTGAGCGGGAACAAAGCTTCTAATGAGCAATCTCTCACCCCCGGGATTAATTATTGCACTCCTCACTGGAGGCCGGTAACAAAGTATTTAACCGTTGTCTTCCGACTCATGTTGTGATGCACTATGGATAGACTCTTTGATAAGGTTATAGTCCGACCTCCCGGGGAGAACTACAAGAACTGCGTTTCTACAAATCCGATGCACAAGACCATAGATGTAAAACTTGCCCAAAAGCAGCACAGGGAGTATGTGAAAGTGCTCAGGGAAAATGATATTGAAGTTATTGAGCTTGAACCGTTGGAAGACCATCCCGACAGTGTGTTTGTACAGGACACCTCCATAATAGGGGCTTCATCGCACAGCGCCGTCATAGCGAGATTTGGAGAACCCAGCAGAAGAGGGGAAGAAAAAAGCGTTAAGGAGTTCCTCCTTTCGGAGAACTTCGATGTGGTGGAGATTAAAGCCCCGGGAACGCTTGAAGGGGGAGACGTTCTGGTGACCGACAGGGGAGTGGTGTTTATTGGGGAGTCCCAGAGGACAAACAAAGCCGGGATAGAGCAGTTCGTAGCCCACTTCAAAGGAGTCAAAGTTGTGGGTGTGCCGATCACTAAAGTTTTCCACCTCCTCTCGGCCGTCAACTATCTCGGAAATGGAATCATAGCAATTTCCCCACATGTGATAGACACGAGCTATTTCAAGGGGTTTAAGATGATCACAGTGCCGGAGGATGAGCTTTACGCCAACAATATGCTCTATTTGGGGGAGAAGAGAGTTCTAATGCCTTCAGGATATCCCGAAACTGAAGAAAAGTTGAGAAGGGAGGGGTTCAAGCCCATAACCGTCGATGTTTCGGAGTTCTGGAAGGGCGATGGCGGGGTTACTTGCTTGAACTCCCCCTTTTACAAGCCTCTTTGATGCTCTTCCAAGAGAATTCCCCTCTTTCTAACTTCTTTGATGATTTCTTTAAAGAGGGCACCCTCCATTCCAAAGAGTTCCGGCGGAATGACTCCAGGTTCGAAATCATGCTCTGCCAGGATTCTTGTGCATATTGCAGTCACGTATCCTGTAGCTCTTGCCATCGAGGTAAATCCTCCCTGAGCCTCATCGTACATGAAATATCTTAGCTCCTCTTCGTCGTTTCTTCCATACACTTCCATGATCGAGAAGTCGTCACTTTCAAAGCTCATTAGGGGCAGGATAACCCGCATTGTAAAGTCGATGTTCTCTTTTTTGAAGAATCCAAGCTCTCGCAGGACTTTGATTTTCTCCAGATGTCCTTTCCATCTCAGGGTATTTTCGACGAGGTTGTTAGCATTAATTGTCTTCAGGAGGGTCCGCAGGCCATCGCTGACAAAGCTCTCGAACTGGAAGTTTTTGAGCAGTATTTCGTTTATTGTCCCCAATGGATCGACCGAAACTATTTCTCCGTTTTTTATTATCCTCGCGGGTCTGGTGTACTCTTCGATGAGATCGTAGGGGGAGAAAACCACTCTGTAATACAGGGGCGGTTTGGGGTCTTTTGGCAATCCTCCAACGTTGATCCACCCTTCTTCGATTAAGCCTAATTCGGATTGGATGTGTCCCATTAGGACGTTGCTGAGTCCCGGGGCGAATCCCGCATCCACAACCATTCTGATCTTTGCAGTCTTCGCATCTTCATCAAGTTGTAGAGGGTCTTCGGGCATGAAAGAGACATCTACGATATCCCTCTGGGCCTTTAATGCAGCTTTTAAAACATTGTAACCGAATCTTCCGGGAAGTGCCCCCACAATGAGGTCAAATTTTTTCATACAGTCCACAAGTCTCTCGAAGTTCGAGGCATCCAGTTCGATTGGGGTAGCAAAGTCGGCGGCGAGCTTCAGCCTTTCTTGGCTTCTATCTGCGATTGAGACCTCATAATCCTGACTCAGATCCTTCGCAATTAATAATCCGACGTTTCCGGCGCCTAGGACGCAGACTTTCATGTGAACACCTCCAAAAAGCTTGAAGAAAAATGGTAGAAAGAAAGGGCCTCAGTCTTCGGCGACGTAGATTGGAACTTTTCCGTGGGGTATGCCGTACTTCTTGCCGTACCACTCACTGAGGAGGTGGTGGGCAACTATGAGGAGAACAAGGCCTATCGGAAGCAGTATAACCCAGTTCCTGAGACCTGCTGCAAACAGGAGGTAGAGGACTATGCCAACTCCCGTTGCCGTCATTGCATAGGGTATCTGGGTGTTAACGTGGTCCAAGTGGTCGCTTCCTGAGAACATAGAGCTCATGATTGTCGTGTCGCTGATCGGTGAGCAGTGGTCACCGAAGATACCGCCGGCGAAAACGGCACCTATGCTCGCGTAGAGAACCGGACCGACACCTCCACCCAGGTGGTAGCCAAGGGGGATTGCCATTGGCATCATGACACCGAAGGTTCCCCAGCTTGTTCCGGTTGTGAACGAGACGAAGGCCGAGGCTAGGAAGATTATTAGCGGAACTACCGCTCCGCTGACTCCAGCGCTGGTTGCGGCGTTAACCACATAGTCGGCGGTCCCTACGGCGTCAGTTGCGCTCTTGATGCTCCAGGCAAGGAGAAGGATTGCGTTCGCCATTACCATCTGCTTCATTCCTTGGACTATGTTCCTTTCGAGTTCTTCCAGGGTCATCTGACGCTGGATCACTATTACCGTTACTGCAACCACTAGCATTGCAAATCCGCCCCATAGCAGGGCGAGGGCTGTATCTGCGTTGGACATGATGCCCATCAGTCCATCCTCCGCGTAGACTTCACTGCCACCTCCAGTGACCCACATTCCGTAGAGGAACACGAATATCAACGTTAGTATCGGCCATATGAACGCATGTAAGCTACCTCCCTCCATGGGCATGCCGAGGTCGCTTTCGGTTGCCATCATTGGCTTTGCGCCATCCCTCAACACCTTTCCGGTGGTGCGTGCCCTGTACTCAGCATGGAGCATTGGACCATAGTGCCTGTGAGTGTACGCGACCAGGAAGACGAGGATTATCGCAAATATTGAGTAGAACCTGAACGGAACGCTCGAAAGCCAAGCTGCGTAGGCACCCATGTCGATTCCAAGGCTCTCAAACGAGTCGTTTATGAGGCCGACCTCGTAACCAATCCACGAGGAGACTATGGCCAGTCCAGCGACGGGTGCTGCCGTTGAGTCATCTATATACGCCAGCATCTCCCTGGATACACGGGTCTTGTCGGTTATCGGCCTCATGGTGTTTCCAACTATGACGGTGTTGCCGTAGTCGTCAAAGAATATCAGGACGCCCAAGAGCCATCCCATTAACGAAGCTGCCCTGCTGGTTTTGATCTTCCGTGTAACGGCCCTTGCGACTGCCATCGCCCCGCCGGACTTGTATACCAAGCCCACCGCAGCTCCAATGATGAAGTCGTACAGGAGAATCTTCTGGTTCCAGTCATCGAGGGCGTTTCCAATAATCCAGTCCCAGGTTTGTACCGTTCCTGATACTGGGT
>JAGHBN010000056.1 GCA_021160985.1 Thermococcus sp. | reverse complement strand
GTCCTGAGCGATGACCAGGTCAACGCCGAGCGTCCTCGCGAGCTCGCCGAGGTAGGCGATGTTCTCGTACCTCGGCTCGGGCTTCCTTCCCGGGAAGTGCCCGTCAATGTGGGCGTTCACGCTTATCACTTTGGCACCCATCTCCCGGAGGAGGTACGGCGCCACAACGCTTCCAGCACCGTTGGCGCCGTCGTAGAGGACTTTCAGGCTGGTCTCATGGTTCACGAAGTCGAGGACGGCCCCGATGTACTCGTCTTTAATGTCGAGGCTTTTGAGGCCCTTTATCTCGTCCCACTGAACCTTTCTGAAGTTCCTGGAGAAAACGAGCTCCTCAAGCTCCCCCTCCTGCTCGACGTAGAATTCCGTCCCGTCGCCGTTGAAGACCTTTATGCCGTTGTCCGTCGGAGGGTTGTGGCTCGCGGTTATCATAACCCCTCCGTCGGCGTATTTCCTCGTTCCCCACGCCAGGGCTGGCGTCGGAATCAGGCCAAAGTCAAGGACTTCCTTTCCCGTAGAGAGGAGCCCGGAAATGAGCGCGCTCTGGAGCATCACGCTCGACGTCCTGCCGTCCCTGGCAACGGCAACGGTGTCCCCTTCAACGTACGTCCCAATCGCCTTTCCAATGTCCATCGCGAGTTCAGGTGTGACCTTCTCCCACAGAGTCCCGCGGATTCCAGCCGTACCGAAGAGCTTCATAGCACCACCGTGCTTAGTTGGGCGGGCCCTTAAATATCTTTGGTGGTGTAGATCGCTAATCCCCTGTAGTTCACGAGACGGGTTCCGGGAGGGATGGGGTCCCCGCTGAGGGGAAGGATGTACACCGGGTTCTTGGTGATGCGCCCAAGCTTTAATATGGGCCTGACAATTTCCGGCGTGGGCCGGACCGAGTATATCACGTCCGCATCTCTGTAGATTTCAAGCCTCGGGTTGAATACGTTGTCCCTTACGGCCTTCAGTCCGGCCTTTTTGGCGTTTTCCACAGCCTTTTCGTTCCAGTCAATAACGGTTACGTCGTATCCAAGTTCTCTGAGCTTCAGAGCAACGCTGAGTTGAAATCCCACCCCTATTTCAATGGCCCGTTTTCCGGGGGAGTTCTCGGCAATGAAGTATGCGAAGTCTTCGAGCTTCATGAATGCTCCTCATGCACTTCCCTAAAAAACTTGACGTTAGTAACGAAAGTTTTATACGCTTCCCCCACTTTAGGTATCACCAGGGATGATTAAACTTCCATAAGTTAGTGGGGGCCTGAGCATGAGGGAAGATGATATAATTGAGAAGCTCCAAAAACTGGGTCTGACAAAGTACGAGAGTCTGGCGTACGTTACCCTGCTTAAACTGGGCGCGAGCAAGGCGACGGACATAACGAGGGAGAGCGGCATTCCCCACACGAGGGTTTATGATGTTCTCAGCTCCCTTCACCGGAAGGGTTTTGTTGATGTTATGCACGGTTCGCCGAGACTCTACAGGCCTGTCAATCCGGAGGTCGTGCTGGAGAAAATAAAGGAGGACTTCATAGAGGATATAAACCGCCTTAAGAGCGCCTTCATAGAGCTCTACCGCGAGACACACGGCCAGGAACTTCCGGAGATATGGACGATACAGGGCTTTGATAACACCCTCGAGAGGGTTGAATACATCATTAGGAGTGCAAGGCACGAGGTTCTGATAAACACACCTTTTGAGTTCCTCAAGCTCCTCAAGAACGAGATAAGGGCCAAGAAGGACGTTATCTTCGTCATAATCACCAACATCGAGGATAAGATTCCCGATTGGTTGAAGGCTGACAACGTAATTCTCTCCAAGACGAGCGGTGCTCCCTGGCTCATGGCCAGCTGGATAATCGGGGACTCTGACTACGCAATATTCTTTGGAGCGATACCCAAGGACAAGAGGAGGGAGAAGTTCTACTCCTTCTGGGCCAAGAGCCGGAAGGTCGTCTTCCAGTACATGCACTGGTTCTACACGATCTACTTCGACAACAGCGAGCTTGTAAAGCCTGTTAACTACGCCGCCCTTCAGAAGCCTTTGACCCTCGTCAACATAAGGACCGTCATTACGCTCCTGAAAATGGCTGGGATGCCGAGAAAGGCCGAAATAATCGGGAAGTGGGTTGACACGAGGGAACCAGTCACGCTGACCGGCGAGATAGTGGACTACGAGTACACTCCCCTCGTCGCGAACGTTACCGTAAAACTCGACGGGGAGGAGTGGATAGTGGGTGGAATAGGGAGCTACGTGGAAGACATAGAAGGGGAGCGCTTCATACTCCTCAACTAACGCCAGCCGAACTCGGCTAAAAATTTCTTTTTCAGCCTTTTTATTGTTCCGGAAACACCGAGGGTTCTGAAGATGGCCTTTGAGCCGTTTATCTCGGTCACGAGGGTCAGGGCAAAGCGGAGCTCCTCAACGTGCTTCCTGTCCACCCTGACTATCCCGGTCTGGCTCTTCTCGTCGAACTTGATGAACCAGGGCTTTGCCCTCGCCGATCCGAGGGTTCCCAGCGTTGAGAGGCTCGCGTCCCAGATGGCCCTCTTTATCTCGTCCTTCTTAAACGGCCTCTCCCCGATGACCTGAAAGGCTATGTAGCGGTGCTTCTCGCGGAGCGTCGGCGGCAGGTACTTCGGCTTCTC
>JAGHBN010000045.1 GCA_021160985.1 Thermococcus sp. | reverse complement strand
GGAGATACTCCATGTGCCAATGATCGACGCACTTCTCACCGGGGACTTTTCAACATTCACCCAGCACATCCACAGGCTCTGGCTTCCGGGCTTTACCCTTGGTTTCTCGGGATCAGGGACTCTGGCAAGGTTCGTCAGGAACTCGTTCCTCGAAGCCCTGAGCAGCGACTACGTGGCCTTCCTCAAAGCCAAGGGTGTCCCGAAGCTCAGGATATACAGGCACGCTCTGAAGAACGCCCTCGTCCCGATAATAACGGTTCTGGGCCTCCAGTTCGGTGGGTTGCTCGGAGGAACGCCAATAACTGAGACCGTATTCGGCCTCCCAGGCATGGGTTCATACGTCCTCGACGCCATAAGGAACCTCGACTTTCCAGCGGTGGTGGCAATAACCTTCATCTTCGCCCTGATATTCGTGACGACCAACCTGATAGTGGACATACTGTACGCGGTCATCGACCCGAGGGTGAGGTACTGAGGTGGTGGTAAAATGACACAGGAAGAGTACAAAAAAGGAATTCTCGACAGGCTTTCGGACAAGCTCGTCGATGTCATAGCATCCTTCATATCGCTCTTCAAGAAGGACTGGAAGAAGAAAAACCGCTCGAAGATGGAAGAGTGGAAGCTCATGCTATACGCCCTAAACCGCTCCCCTCCAGGACTAATCGGCCTGATCCTGATAGGAATGTTCATATTCCTCGGCATCTTTGGACCGAGCATTGCACCCTGGAGCTACCGCTACTTCCCGGTCTTTGAGAACATGTCAACGTACCTCGCGCCCCCGGGCACTGAGGCATACCTCCCGTTCTCTGAGAAGACGATAACGTATCCGCTCGGTGCTGACCACTACGGCAGGGACTTGGTTAGCCTGATCCTCTACGGAGCAAGGACATCGTTCGTGATATCAATAATAGTCATACTCCTTGGAGTTCCCCTAGGCATAATCCTCGGCCTTATAGCGGGCTATTACGGAGGAAAGATCGACGAACTCATAATGCGTATAACCGACATGTTCCTGGCGTTCCCCGCGTTAATCCTCGCCATAGCTTTCTCCGCAGTCCTTCCAGAGAGGCTCCAGGGCTTCATAAACAATCACGAGTTCTTTGAGAGTCTGTTCCTTAAGATATTTGCACTGCAGCCTCAGGAGGCAGGAAACCTCGGAAAGCTGCTGGCGGTTATACTGGCGATGGTCATAGTCTGGTGGCCGGCATATGCGAGGATAACAAGGGGTTCAACTCTGACGGAGAGGGAGAAGCTCTACGTTGAAGCGGCGAAAGCTATAGGACTGAGCTCAAGAACGATAATGTTCAAGCACATCCTGCCGAATATAATAGGACCAATACTGGTCTACATAACCCTCGACTTCGGTGGAGTAATCCTCATGGAGGCCGGCCTGAGCTTCCTCAGCCTTGGTGCAACGCCGCCGATAGCGGACTGGGGTAGGATAGTCTACGACGGCTCCCAGTACTTCCCCGAAAAATGGTGGCTAGTCACGTTCTCGGGCTTCATGATACTCCTCGTAGCCCTCGGATGGAACCTCCTCGGCGACACCCTTAGGGACATCCTCGATCCGAAGATGAGGCGTAGCATAGAGTTCAAGGTGAAGAAACAGAAGCAGATGGAACAGATGGAAAAGGAGGGTGAGGAGAATGTCTGAACCCATCCTTGAAGTTCGCGACCTCACGGTTCACTTCTACACCTATGCGGGTATAGTCAAGGCAATAGAGGACGTTTCCTTTGACGTTTACAAGGGAGAAACCTTCGCCCTGGTTGGTGAAACGGGCTGTGGAAAGAGCGTAACATCGAGGGCATTTACCCAGCTCATAGAGAGCCCGGGCAGAATCGTTAAGGGCAAGGTCATCTATCACAAGGAGGACGGATCAACCATAGACCTGCTAAAACTGGACGAGGAGGAGGTCAGGAAAATAAGGGGCAAGGAGGTAGCCTACATATTCCAGGACCCCCACGCCTCGCTGGATCCCCTCTACACTGTCGGCCACCAGATAGCGGAGGCAATGGTCGTCCACAACACCGTGAAGGACTGGAAAGAAGGGTTCAGAAAAGCCGTTGACATTCTCCGCCGTGTTCTCATCCCCGACCCGGAGAACAGAGTAAAGAACTATCCCCACGAACTGAGCGGAGGTATGAAACAGCGTGTAGTCATAGGAACCGGCATCTCCAACAACCCCAGGATACTCATCGCAGACGAGCCAACCACGGCCCTAGACGTCACGGTGCAGGCCCAGATATTAGAGCTGATGAACAAGTTAAAGCGCGAGTACAACACTACTCTGATACTCATCACCCACAACATGGGAGTGGTCGCCGAGATGGCCGACCGCGTTGCCGTCATGTACGCAGGTAAAATAGCAGAGATAGGCTCCGTTGACCAGATATTCAAGAACCCGCTCCATCCGTACACCCAGGGCCTGCTGAGGGCAGTTCCGAACCCGCTGGCAAAAATAGAGAGGCTTGACGCCATACCGGGAACGGTGCCCAACCTGATAAAGCCCCCCAAGGGATGCCGCTTCCACCCGAGGTGTCCCCACGCGACCGAGGCATGCAGAAAAGAAGTGCCCAAGCTGAAGGAGATCGAACCCGGCCACTTCGTGGCCTGCCACCTGTACTGAGGTGATGATGATGGAACCGCTGCTCAAAGTTGAGAACCTCAAGAAGTATTTCCCCGTCAGGGGACTCCTCAGAACGATAGGCTACGTTAAGGCTGTTGACGACGTCAGCTTCACGATCAACAGGGGGGAGACATTTGGTCTCGTCGGAGAGAGCGGCTGCGGAAAGACTACGACCGGGAGAACCATACTGAGGCTCGTAGAGCCAACTTCAGGAAAGATAATATTCAACGGAAAAGACGTCACAAAGATTAGGGGCGAGGAGATGAAAGAATTCAGGAGAAGGGCCCAGATAATGTTCCAGGACCCCTACTCCTCTCTGAACCCGAGGCAGACCGTCTTTGAAGTCATAATGGAGCCCGTCCGGTTCCACGGCATCCCGGTTGATGATCCCGAGGAGTTCGTAATAAAGCTCCTGGAAAGCGTCGGCCTCAACGAGATGCACCTTTACCGCTATCCCCACGAGTTCTCGGGCGGACAGAGGCAGAGGATAGCCCTCGCAAGGCTCCTCGCCCTCAAGCCGGAGTTTATCGTGCTCGATGAGCCAACCTCAGCTCTTGACGTCTCTGTTCAGGCGAACATCCTCAACATGCTCAAGGACCTCCAGAAGAAGTACGGGTTCACATACCTCTTCATCAGCCACGACCTCGGTGTCGTCAAGTACATGAGCCACAGGATGGGTGTGATGTACCTCGGAAAGCTCGTGGAAGTCGGCCCGGCTGAGAAGATATTCGAGAACCCCCTGCACCCGTACACCCAGATGCTCCTCTCGGCGATTCCTGTACCCGACCCCGACCTGGCAAGGGAGCTCAAAGCAAAACGCATGAATGTTGAGGGCGAGCCGCCGAGCCCGATAAACCCGCCCCAGGGATGCCACTTCCACCCGAGGTGTCCCTTTGCCAAGGCCGGGCTCTGCGACAAGAAAGAACCCCCGCTTATTGAGGTCGAAAAAGACCACTACGTCGCCTGCTGGCTCTACGCCAAGTCATGACTCCTCCATTCTACATTTTCTTTATCAGCCACTGAAGGGCCATTCCCGCGTTTGGGTCTATTCTGAGCAGCTCCCGGTAGATGGGGTCGCTGACTTCCCTGCCCTCCACCTCCAGTTCAAAGACCGCATATCCCCTGGGCCTCACCAAGCTGTTCTCCAGCTCTGCGGGGCTCTTTATCCCGAGGACCTTCCTCATTATCGCCAGAGCCAGCAGGGCCTCCCGGGCCTTCTTAGCCAGCTCCTCATCCCTGTCCAGGTGCCGCTGGTGGCCGGTCGGTATCCCAAGGAATCTCCAGATGTTCCACCGCCTCATATGGCGCGTCCTTTCGTTGAAACTCTCACCGCTGAGCTCATAGAGGGTCACGAAGAGCGACCTGAGGTACTCCTCTACGGACTCACACTCAAGGAGCGTCCCCACTGGCTTTTCCTTTACCAGTAGCAGATCTTCAGCCTTCCTTATCAGGGTTGCACGCCTCTCTGGCCTCTCCACCCTCAGCGAAAAGTACGCATCCACACCGTACCTTCCAGTCCTCGTCTCGAAGAGCACATAGGGAACCCTCACCTTCATGCCTACCCCCCGTTGAATATGTGGGATAAGCATATAAAACCGCCGGAGGAATAGTCCAGGAGCTGAGGGATATGAGAGTTGAGGAGCTTCCAGTTGATGAGAGGATAAAGAGGATAATCAGAGAGAGGGGAATAGAGGAGCTGTATCCCCCCCAGGCGGAAGCACTGAGGAGCGGGGTGCTGGAGGGGAAAAACCTGGTTCTGGCCATCCCAACGGCGAGCGGAAAGACCCTGGTTAGCGAGATAGTGATGATCAACAAGCTCCTCCGTGAGGGCGGCAAGGCGGTCTATTTAGTCCCCCTCAAAGCCCTGGCCGAGGAAAAATACCGCGAATTTAAGGAGTGGGAAGTCCTGGGGCTCCGAGTTGCCGCCACAACCGGCGACTACGACTCCACAGATGAGTGGTTGGGCAGGTACGACGTAATAGTCGCGACCGCCGAGAAGTTCGATTCGCTCCTGAGGCACGGCTCGGGATGGATAAAGGACGTTAAGCTCGTTGTTGCCGACGAAGTCCACCTGATAGGATCCTACGACAGGGGGGCCACCCTCGAGATGATACTGAGCCATATGCTTGGCAGGGCTCAGATACTCGCTCTCAGCGCCACCGTAGGCAACGCCGAGGAGCTTGCAGAATGGCTCGATGCCGCACTGGTAGTCAGCGACTGGCGGCCGGTGGAGCTCAGAAAGGGCGTGTTCAACCACGGCGAGCTCTTATGGGAAGACGGAAGAATAGAGAACTATCCCGCAAACTGGGAGAGCCTCGCGGTGGACGCCGTAAAAAAAGGAAAACAGGCACTCGTGTTTGTCAACACGAGACGGTCCGCGGAAAAAGAGGCCATAGCACTCTCCTCAAAAATTTCAAGGCTCCTCACGAAGCCCGAAAAGCGGGAACTCGAAGACCTTATAGGGTCGATAGAAGACAACCCCACAACTGAAAAGCTGAAGAGGGCCCTTAAGGGGGGAGTTGCCTTTCATCACGCGGGCCTCAGAAGGGCCGAGAGAACCCTTATAGAAGACGCCTTCAGAGAGGGTTTGATTAAGGTAATCACCGCGACGCCGACGCTTTGTATGCATCCTGATACTCCAGTGATAACAAGGACTGGTGTTAAAAAGGTGAGCGAGCTCAGGGAGGGGGACGAGGTTCTGACCCACCGGGGAAGTTTTAAGAAAGTTGTATCTCCCCTAAAGCGGCCGCACAGAGGTAAAATGCTTGTAATAAAAGCCAGAGGTACGGTTCCAGTAAGGGTAACACCTGAACACATGGTGTGGGTCGTTAAGAGAATCCGTCACAAGTCCCATTATTCTGATGGCAGACAAGTGATATGGTGGGAGTTTGAGGGGCCGGAGTGGATGACAGCCCAAGAACTCAAGGAACTCGTCGAAAACAATGATGATAAAAAAGTTTCCTACATGTTGCTCCAACCGATTCCAGATCATAGGATTGAGATTAACAAAATCCCACTAAGGAAACCGGTCTATGTCTCAAATCAGTTTGGGAAAACGGGTAAATTACACGCTTCCACAAGAAGAACTCCTGAATTTTTGCCTTTAAACTTCGAAACCGCGCGGCTGTTGGGTCTCTGGATCGCCGAGGGCTCAACGTCTAAAACAGGCGTAATAAAATTTGATATCGGCTCTCACGAGGATGAGATCACAGAATTCCTTACTCGGGTGATCAAAAAGTATTTCCCATCTGCCAACGTTGTTGTCAATGACCACGAGAGGAACCGGAGAGTCGTCCGCTTCTGCAACAAGAGGTTTGCCGAATGGCTTAGAGAGAACATCGGCCATCGGGCTCACGAGAAGAGGATTCCCGATGTGCTGCTCTTCAACAAGAGCACAGAAGTCCGGCATGGACTCCTGAGGGGCCTTATTGAAGGGGACGGGTATGTTAGGAAAGATGACTCTCAGAGGGCCAACTACATAAGTTACACGACGGTCTCCCCAACTTTAGCATATCAGCTTCAGCTTCTCATAGGTTCTCTCGGCTATGTATCCTCAATTTCAAGGAGCATACGAAAGTCAGGGATTGGAAAGAGCAGAAAACCAGTTTACGAAGTCAAAGTCAGTGGACGCTCTTACTATGAATTGCTTGATGAACTCTGCCTTGAGGTTCCTCCCAAAGGGAACAGGACTTACAACGTAAATACAATCTGGAACGGTTACCTCCTCTTTAAGGTTCGCTCGGTTGAGGAAGAGCACTATGAAGGGGATGTCTATAACCTTGAAGTTGAAGACGACGAAAGCTACAGCGTCGGTTTTATAGTTCACAATTCTGCTGGTGTGAACTTGCCGTCGTTCAGAGTAGTAATCCGCGACACCAAGCGGTACTCCAACTTCGGCTGGACCGACATCCCGGTTCTTGAGATACAGCAGATGATGGGGAGGGCCGGAAGGCCAAAGTACGATAAGGTCGGGGAGGCCATAATTGTCGCGAGAACGGAGGATCCGGAGAGGCTCATGGAGAAGTACATCTTCGGAAAGCCGGAAAAGCTCTTCTCAATGCTCTCGAACGAGCAGGCTTTCAGGAGCCAGATGCTCGCCCTTATAACAAACTTCGGGGTTAAAACTTTCCCCGAACTCTTCAGGTTCCTCAGGAAAACGTTCTACTTCCACCAGAGGGACGACACGGCCCCTATAGAGCACAAAGCCAAGGAAATAGTGTACTTCCTCATTGAGAACGAGTTCATAGACCTCTCCACGGAGGATGAGTTCATCCCCCTGCCCTTCGGGAAGAGGACGTCCCACCTCTACATAGACCCCATGACGGCGAAGAAGTTTAAGGACGCATTTCCCGCGATTGAGAGGAACCCGAACCCCCTCGGCATCTTCCACCTTATTGCCTCGACGCCCGACATGGGAGTTCTAAACGCCCGGAAAAAGGAGCTTGAAGACTACCTCGACTTTGCATACGAGTTCGAGGAGAAGCTGTACACCAACATCCCCTACTACGAGGAGTACCGCTTCCAGAGCTTCCTGAGCCAAATTAAGACCGCCAAAGTGCTCCTCGACTGGATAAACGAGGTGCCCGAGGCGAGGATTTACGAGACCTACAACATAGACCCCGGAGACCTCTACAGAATCCTCGAGCTGGCGGACTGGCTGATGTACTCCCTAATAGAGCTCTACAAGCTCTTTGAGCCCAAGGAGGACGTCCTTCAGTACCTCAGAGACCTGCACCTGAGGCTGAGGCACGGCGTCCGCGAGGAGCTCCTTGAGCTTGTCAAGCTCCCGAACATCGGAAGGAAAAGGGCGAGGGCGCTCTACAACGCCGGCTTCAGGACACAGCACGACATCATGACCGCGAAGGTGAGCGAACTCATGGCCGTGGAGGGGATAGGCAGCAAGGTCATAGAGGGGCTCTTTAAGTACTTCGGCGTCGAAATGCCGGAAATAATGAAAAGCATAAAGAAAGCCGAGAAAAAGAACAAGAGGGGCACGCTGGATGAGTTCTTCAAGTGATCCTCTCGCGCTCCCCAGATCAAAAGTCTGCGAACCTACCGTGGTGTGCCAGAGGAACCTTAAACCCCCATACCTTATCACCCCAACTTTTTTAAGACGTGGTTAAGCTACTGAAGGTGGGCACAATGATAGTCATTGTAACCGGAATGCCTGGATCAGGGAAGAGTAAAATCGTGAGAGAGTTTGAGAGAAAAGGATTCCCAAGCGTTTCTATGGGAGACCTCGTCAGGGAGGAGACCGTTAAGAGGGGTCTGGAGCTTACAAAGGAAAACGTGGCCAAGGTCAGCATAAGGCTGAGGCAGGAGCTAGGACAGAACGCTGTTGCAAAGCTGGCGGTCGAGAGGGTGAAGGAACTTCTAAAATCCAATTCCCTCGTGGTCATAGACGGAGTCCGTTCCCTCGACGAGGTCGGGACCTTCAGAGGGGCTTTCCCTGAAGAGAAGATAGTCATTGTAGCCGTTCACACATCACCGGAAGAGCGATTCAGCCGGCTCAGGGCCAGGGGAAGACACGATGACCCGAGGAGCTGGGAAGAATTTGAGGAGAGGGACTGGAAAGAGCTCAAGTTCGGCATAGGGAACGTTATAGCTATGGCGGACTATATGGTGGTAAACGACTGCCACAAGGAAGAGTACAAGAGGAGGGTTAAGGCCCTCGTCGAGAGAATTCTAACCGAGCATGGAATCGAGAAAAAGCATGACGTAGAAGCCCGCAAAGAATCCTAGTGTAACCAGCGTCTCACTCGTTTCTCCCCTGTATATCTCCGGTATCATCTCCTTAACGGTCACGTAGAGCATCGCCCCGCCCGCGAGGCCAAGGCCGTAGGGCAGGAGCCACTCAAAGAGTGTGAAAAAGTACGCGCCGATGAGAACCATAAGCATCTCCGCAAGCCCGCTGAGGACTCCCATCAGTATGGGGACAAACCTCCTCCTCTGTATCGCGGCCAGGGGGAGCGAGACAACTGTGCCCTCTGGGAAGTCCTGTATCCCTATCGCTATCGTCGTTACAAGGCCAACCTCAAGGTTGAAAACGAGAGAAGTCCCAACGGCCATTCCCTCGGGCAGGTTGTGGATTATTACGGCTATCACGAGGAGCCAGACCTTTCTGAGCCTGTCCTTCATCGATTTAGGGCCTTCATAGCCTTTGACGAGGTGTTCATGGGGCAGGAGCCTGTCTATTGCGTAAATTAGCATCACTCCGAGGAGAATCCCCACCCCTGTTGGTGCAAAAGAGCCCGCGGTTTCTATCCCCGGTAGGATGAGGGACGTGAATGAGGCGACTAGCATCACACCCGCGGCAAAGCTCAGGGAGAAGTCCACGCCGCCCCCGGGAATGTTATTCGCAAAAATCGCCACCATCGCACCCAGTGAGGTCATTATAGCCACAAATAACCCCGCATAGAAGGCAACCCACATTATCTCGCCGTTTGAAACATTCAATATCCACCCGGCAAGGGTCGTTATGAAGCCATCTAACATCGTTAGGCCTCCCTAATTAATGGGGAGGTTGGGTTTATAAGCTTTCTTCAGAGGTTAATGTGGTGGCGAGAATGGAGCTGTTTGAGGAAGTCGAAGTTGAAGCCTACGTCTACCCGACCGAGGACATCGAGAAGGTAAAAAAAGCGATGCTCAACCTCATCCCGGACCTCGAGTTCGAGGCCTTCGAGAAGGAAGAGTACACGGTGCTCACCGGGAAGACGAGAAGCAGGAAGGCGCTGAGCAGGCTGTACGAGCTCTTCCGCGGGCAGGCAATACTCGACACAGCGAGGAGCTTCCTCGAGGAGGGATACTTCGGGGAAGAGATAATAATCCGCGTCAACAAGCAGGCGGCTTATGCGGGCGTCGTCAACTTCAACGAGGAATCCCCGCTCGGGCCGATAACGATAATCATCAGGAGCAAGGACCCGAAGAAGCTCATGAAGTGGCTGGCCCCGAGGACAAGGGATGGAGTGCCGATAGAGTGAGTTAAACAGCACAGTTTACGCAACCCATTTATAGAACCTCTCTTTTTTAATCTCCGGTGATAGAATGGCGTTCCTGAAGGTCGTCCCACTTGAGAAGGCGCTGGAAGTTATCGACTCGTTTCCCCTCGAGCAGAAAGTAGAGAGAGTCCCCCTGGAGGAGGCCCTTGGCAGAGTTCTGGCAGAAGATGTGGCGTCGCCGATAAACGTTCCGCCCTTTGATCGCGCGACCGTTGACGGTTATGCTGTGAAGGCCGAGGACACTTTTATGGCGAGCGAGAGCGAGCCGGTCAGATTGAAAGTGATCGGCGAAATAAACGCGGGAGACACTCCGACTGTGGAAGTCAAACCAGGTGAGAGTGTTTACATATCCACGGGTGCACCGCTGCCGAAGGGCGCCGATGCCGTCATACAGTTCGAGGACGTGGACAGAGAGGGGGAGGAAGTCATTATCTACAAGCCGGCCTACCCAGGCCTTGGAGTCATGAAGGCCGGAACAGACATTCCCCCGGGAAAGACCATTCTCAGACGCGGAACAAAGCTGACCTTCAAGAACACGGCGCTCCTCTCGGCCGTTGGAGTCGCCGAGGTTCCGGTCTTCAGGAAGCCCCGGGTGGCGGTTATAAGCACGGGCAATGAAGTCGTTCTCCCCGGAACCGAGCTGAGGTACGGTCAGATTTACGACATCAACGGCCGCGCAATAGCGGATGCAGTGAGGGAGCTTGGTGGTGATGCTTTCTTCCTCGGCATAGCCCGGGACGAGCGCGAGAGCCTCAAGGCGCTCATCGAGAAGGGAGTCGAGTGCTGCGACATGGTTATCCTCAGCGGCGGTGCCAGCGGGGGAATAAGGGACCTGACCAGCTCGATAATCGAGGAGCTCGGCGAGTTGAAGATCCACGGCATAGCCATACAGCCCGGAAAGCCGACGATAATCGGCCTGATCAACGGAAAGCCGGTCTTTGGTCTGCCGGGCTACCCGACCAGCTGTCTCACCAACTTCACCCTGCTCGTGGCTCCGCTCCTTAGAAAGCTCCTGGGGAGGGAGAGAGAGGTCAGGAAGGTCAAAAAGAAGCTAGCACACAAGGTATTCTCCGTTAAGGGCAGGAGGCAGTTCCTCCCAGTCAGGGTGGAGGGCGAAAAGGCAGTCCCCATACTCAAGGGGAGCGGGGCGGTGACGAGCTTCGTGGATGCCGACGGCTTCATCGAGGTGCCGGAGAACGTGGAGATACTGGAGGCAGGGGAAGAGGTCGAAGTCACGTTCTTCGGCTGACTTTGTCGTCCCTCCAAACCCCCTATCAAAACCTTTTTTAAAGCCCGCTTCATTCTTTTCCTGGGTGGAAAGTTATGCTGGACATAAAGCTCATTCGTGAAAACCCCGACCTCGTCAAGGGCGACCTCATAAAGCGCGGGGAGATAGAGAAGCTCAAGTGGATAGACGAGATTCTGGAGCTCGATGCCAAGTGGCGCGAGAACCTGAGGAAAATTAACCAGCTCAGGAAGAAGCGCAACCAGCTTGCAGTCCAGATAGGAAAGCGCAAGAAGGCCGGCGAGCCAATAGACGACCTCCTGAAGAGGAGCAATGAGATAGTGAGGCAGATCGAGGAGCTTGAGAAGGAAGTGGAGGAGCTTAGAAAAAAGATAGACTACTACCTCTGGCGCCTCCCGAACATCACCCACGAGAGCGTCCCCGTTGGTAAGGACGACAGCGAGAACGTCCCAATCAGGTTTTGGGGCAAGGCCAGGGTCTGGGAAGGCTTCCTTGAAACCTTCAAGGAGCAGAGCCTCGGGAAGATGGAGTATGAACTTTTAAACTGGAGGCCGAGGCTCCACGTCGACATGCTTGAGCTTTTGAGAGGGGCTGACCTTGAGAGGGCCGCGAAGGTGAGCGGTGCCCGCTTCTACTACCTCCTGAACGAGCTGGTAATCCTTGACCTTGCCCTCATCCGCTTTGCCCTCGACAAGCTCATTGAGAAGGGATTCACCCCCGTGATACCGCCCTACATGGTCAGGCGCTTTGTGGAGGAGGGCGTCACGAGCTTCGGTGACTTCGAAGACGTCATCTACAAGGTCGAGGGTGAGGACCTCTACCTCATCCCGACGGCAGAGCACCCGCTCGCCGGAATGCACGCCAACGAGATAATAGACGGAAAGGACCTCCCTCTCCTCTACGTCGGCTTCAGCCCCTGCTTCAGGAAGGAGGCCGGAACCGCGGGAAAGGACACGAAGGGAATCTTCCGCGTCCACCAGTTCCACAAGGTTGAGCAGTTTGTTTATTCAAGGCCAGAGGAGAGCTGGGAGTGGCACGAGAGGCTCATAGCGAACGCTGAGGAGATATTCCAGGGGTTTGAGATTCCTGACAGAGTCGGCAACATCTGTGCCGGGGACCTCGGCTACGTCGCCGCCAAGAGGTACGACATCGAGGCCTGGATGGC
>JAGHBN010000009.1 GCA_021160985.1 Thermococcus sp. | reverse complement strand
GTACCAACGTTGTGCGTTGCCCCCACGTAGGCTCCGAGTGGGAAGATGAAGGCCCACCAAGCCAGACTATAGGGTAAGTTGAGTTTTCTGATGTAGTAGATGGTCATTATGATGGCCATCGCCAGCCACCAGACGCCGAAGCCCCACAGGATTAGACCGAAGGCGAAGAACGGTTCTTTGACCGTCAGGAAGTCGCTGGCCTTAACGAGCGCGTAGAGAGTTGAGGTTCCTGCTCCTATTGGACCGAGGTTTATCCACACCGCCGGGGCCATACCGCAGGGCATTGGCTCGTGCCTTATGAAGCGGAAAAACACTATCGCGAACAGGCCGAGGTAGAGGAAGAAGCCCGCTCCCCAGGCGAAGTAGTTAATCGCGTAGGCAACCTCCCTGGCAGTTCCGGAGAAGCTCGATATCAAAGGCGCACCGCTCATAGGAATCACAATTAAGCCAACCGGGGGAATGAACCAGGCTGGGGTAACGGACTTGAGGTCTATCTCCTTCTCCACGAACATCAGGTAGGGGATGAGCAGGGCGAAGAAGATCGTTAGAACCGCTCCCGGAATCCAGAACGCCTTCGCAATGGTGATCTTTTTGAGTATGACCAGATAATCGGCCGAGAGGACGAGCATTGCCACCGCTATCGTCCCGTAGAAGTGACACACGACTGGATGTTTGAGGTCGCTCAATGCGTTTTCCGTGTACCTCACCCATCTGAGGAGCCACGGAACCAGCAGAACGAAGAACAGGAGTGTGTTGAGATAGACGAGAAACTCGGCGAATCCGCTCAGGGCTGGAAGCCTTGATGAGTACGCCTTGCTGACCAAAGCAAGTGCTCCCGTTCCCATAACGCTTGCGAACCAGCTCGGCGCAAAGTCCTTTACCTTCACATTCATTTGTTTCACCAGAAGAAAAAATCATATGAAAAAATTTAAGGATTTCTTGAACCCAAGGTTGGAAACCTTCTCAAGCCCCGTGCTTTTCACAGTCCCCTTTTTCCTTTTCGCGCTCTATCTTCTCCTTCCAGTACGGGTCAACTTCAAGAACCTGGTGAATGAACGCCTCGACAACGTCTCTGATTCTCCCATATGCCCCGGTGACAACCTCTATGCCGAGTTCGTTGAAGAAGGAAATCGCCCTCTGACCCATCCCGTAGGCGAGGACGACCTCCCCGCCGTGCTCTTTAACGAACCTTGGAAGGTCTCCTGGCCCGTGCTCCTCAAAGGGGACTTCAACGACCTCGGCTCCTTTAATCTCGTTGTCTTCGACATCAACAAACACGAAATACCTTGCCCTGCCGAAGTGCCCGCTCACTTCGCTTTCCAGTCCCCTGTCATCAACCGCTGGGACAGCTATTCTCATGCAACATCACCCATTTGAATGAAAATTTTTTCGCATATAAGCTTTGTGCATAAGCACAAAAGAAGTCATGTGGTTATCTGCACGATATGGACTGACAATTCGCAACCCTTTTTTGGGGAATGGTTTTAGATTCCGTGGGATGCTGGATGGAGGTCGTAAAAGTCGAGAACCCCCTATCTCTCAAAGAGGAGCTTCTCGCATTTGTCTTCAGGGTCTACCGGGGGACTAACGGAGCCTACCCTGCACTGGAATGGGTGGAGGATAAGCCATCACCGGACGATTTCGAAGGTTTCAAGAAGGTTTACGAGCCGTTCCTTGAGTTTCGCCTTGGGAAAGAGTTTGACGAGCTCTACGTCCTCAGGGACGAAAACGGGAGAATAATCGGCACCGTGGCGCTGGTCTACAGCCTCGAAGGCAAAGACGTTTGGTGGGTGCCGGAGGAAATTAAGAACGAAAAGACCGGCCTTGTCGAGTTCTTTATGGTTGATCCATCTTATAGGGGCAAAGGCTACGGCTCAAGGCTCCTAGAGTTTGCGGCCAACCGCCTCAAGGAGCTCGGAAAGGAGCCTTACGTTATAACGTTTCCCCAGCTTGAGGCGTATTCCTACTACCTCAGGAGGGGCTTTGAGAAGGTCATGGACTACAAAGAGTTCGTGGTGCTGAAGAAGGGCTAAAGGAGGGCATAATCCCGCTCCATGTCCGCTGAGAAGTTTTCGATAGCCACAATTTTTGGTAAAGGGCAGAAAAAGCTAAACGCATTTCCCTCTGGCACCTATTCTGCAGGCAATCTTTCTGCAGGCCTCTCTAAGCTTCTCGGCGTTTTCCTCTGGAATTCCGTCGTAAGTGAACTCCCAGGTTCCCATCTCTATTCCTGCGGCGTATTTTATCTTGTCCTTATCCCTGAGGAGAGGGTAGAACTCAATGTGCAGGTGGTAGAAGGGGTAGCTCCCCTTGAGGGGCGCCTGGTAGGTGTTCATCACGTAGGGCATCCCCCTGTCGAAAAGGGCGTTAAGCGTCCCCGTTGCGACTCTCACAATGTCGGCTAAGTCCCTGCTCTCCTCCCAATTAAGCTGGATGAGCCACTGGACGTGCCTCTTGGGGTAGATGTGCACCTCGTAGGGCCAGTTCGCGAAGAACGGCATGAACAGGACGAAGCTCTCGTTCTCGTAGATTACCCTCTCCCCTTTAAGCTCCTCTTCAAGTATCCTGCAGAATAGGCACTCGCCGTGCCGCTTGTAGTGCCTGCGGGCGTTGTCGAGCTTTATCCTGGCCTTCAGGGGAATGAAAGAGAGGGCGTAGAGCTGGCCGTGTGGGTGGGTCAGGCTGACGCCTATCTCCTCCCCCTTGTTCCTGAATATCGCCACGTAGCTCACGTGCGGGTTCTCCTTCAGCTCTTTGGTGGCCCCTTTCCAGAGCTCGACAACTTTGGTCATCTGCTCAAGGGAAAGCTCGTCGAGGTCTTTCAGGTCGTGCTCCGGCGTCTCCACGATGACACTGCACTGGCCGAGGGCCCGGGCTTTCTTGTAGAAGCCCCCCTCCGTTTCGGGCTTCGGGGCCTCAAAAGAGAGCACTGCGAACTTGTTGGGTAGGAGGAGGACTTCCCAGCCGTAGCCGGTCTCTTCAGCCCCCGGACAGAAGGGGCAGAAGTTCTTCGGTCGCCACGGGCGTTTTTTCCTGACCGCTGAGACCATTACCCACTGTCCAAGAACAGGATTGTACCTGAGTTCTCTCATTCTACCACCGCAAGGCTAATTAGATTTGGGTGGTATTAATTTTTTGGTGAGGGTTATGAAAATAAAGTTCAGTGATAATTTCCTTTTTGGGACCGCCACGGCGGCCCATCAAATCGAGGGTGACAATAAGTGGAACGACTGGTGGTACTACGAGCAGGTTGGGAAGCTCCCGTACAAGTCAGGCAAGGCATGCAACCACTGGGAGCTTTACCGGGACGACATTGAACTGATGGCAGAACTCGGCTACAACGCTTACCGCTTCTCAATCGAGTGGAGCAGAATCTTTCCAGAGGAGGGAAAGTTCAACGAGGAAGCCTTTAACCGCTACCGTGAAATCATTGAGCTTTTGCTTGAGAAGGGAATAACTCCAAGCGTTACCCTACACCACTTCACGAGCCCCCTGTGGTTCATGAGGAAGGGTGGTTTTGCTAAAGAGGAGAACCTCAAGTACTGGGAACAGTACGTTGACAAGGCTGCAGACCTTCTCAAAGGCGTCAAACTCGTCGCAACCTTCAACGAACCGATGGTTTACGTCATGATGGGCTACCTCACCGCATACTGGCCGCCGTTCTGGGGGGATGCTGAGAAGGCCTTCACCGTCGAGGCCAACATCCTGCGGGCCCACCGGATTGCACACGAGCTCCTGAGCGGTAAGTTTGAAGTTGGAATCGTCAAGAGCTTGCCCCTGATACGGCCGCTGTCCCCCGCGTCGGCGGAGGTGGCGAGGGAGGTTGACAACCTGCAGAACTGGTACTTCCTCGACGCCGTGTTTTCGGGGGAGCTGAAGACCCCCTTCGGGACGGTGAGAACCGGAGAGGGCGACGCGGACTTCATAGGGGTGAACTACTACACGCTCCACCTCATAGGGAACGTGGATCCCGTTGAAGGGCTGTACCGCTACGACTTCGGCGGCTACGGCAGAACCCAGATGGGCTGGAAAATCTGCCCCGAGGGTATCTACGCCGTCCTGAAAGAGGCCTCCCGCTACGAACGGCCAATCTACGTCACGGAGAACGGCATAGCGACCCTGAACGACGCGGAAAGAATAGACTTCATCGCCCGGCACCTGTATCACGTCGCAAGGGCCCTTAGAGACGGCGTTGATGTTAGGGGGTACTTCTATTGGTCTCTGATGGACAACTACGAGTGGGACAAGGGGTTCGAGCCTAAGTTCGGGCTGGTGGAAGTAGGTGCGAACTTCCGGAGAATCCCCAGGGAGAGCGCCCGCTTCTACGGCACAGTCACGCGGGAAAGGAGGCTGGAGCTGAACCACGGGGAGGAACCCACCCCTTAGACCCTCCTCCACCATTTGTTTTTGCCCTACCCCAGCATACCCTGGTGCCAGCCCACCCCGTCTGGCCCCGCTTCCAAAAGATTTAAATATCAAAAACCCTACTCGCACCGATGCCAATGAGGGGGGAGTGTCTTCTCCACCGCTGGTTGCAAAGCGCCTGATTTCCTGAAAGACTCCCCTATTCTGGAGTATCGCTCATGCTCTTTTGAAAAAAATTCTGAGGAGGTATGGCCATGGCTGAGCTTAACTTCAAGGC
>JAGHBN010000169.1 GCA_021160985.1 Thermococcus sp. | reverse complement strand
CTTGAGGCCGGCGTGAACGAGACAATCCTCCAGAAGGCCCTCGCTGCAAACCAGACTGCAGCAGAGTACTACCAGAAGGCGCTTGACCTGGCAGGAGGAAACTTGCTCCTCCACCTCGGCGACTTCAGAGTATTCGCCTACCTAAGGAACGCATACATAGCAGAGAGCACAGCCGTCAGGATACTCAAAGAGGCCCTTGGGGAATGATTTCCTTCTTTCCCCAATTCTTTTAAACCCTCCTCCCATTTTTATCCGGTGGCGCTCATGATATACATCAAGGTCTACCGTGTCCAGGGAGAGGTTCTTTTAGCGGCTTGCGACGAGGAGCTTCTCGGAAAGACCTTCCGGGAAGGAGAGCTCAAATTAGAAGTGAAAGAACGGTTTTACAAGGGAGAGCTGGTCGAGGAAGAGAGGCTCAGGGAGCTCCTCGACGAGGCAACGATAGCAAACCTGACCGGTGAGCGCTGTGTTTCTAAGGCAATTGAGCTCGGCTACGTTGATCCGGAGAGGGTTCTGAGGATCCAGGGGGTTCCCCACGCCCAGATGGCCAGGCTCTTCCTCTGAGCTACCTTTTTAAACCTCCCACCACACCACCCACCGGTGAGAGAGATGAGCGAGAGATTTTGCTACAGGTGCGGGATAAGCGAGAGCGAGGGCGGTCCGCTTATAGACGGCCTCTGTCAGGTCTGCTACCGTAAGGAAAACCCCGTCCTTCTCATAGATGGCGAAATAAACACTGAACTCTGCCAGAACTGCGGGAGCTATAAAAAGAGGGGAGTCTGGGTTGACCCGAGCACCTACGAGCTTGAGGAGCTTATCTTTGAAGTTGCTGACAACGCCCTGCTTGAGGAGCTCGGAGATTCCCTCGACGAGCGCGTGGAGAACTTCGAGGTGGTTTCGGTTGAGGAACTCGAAGAAATAAACGACCTTCCGGTTGGGGCGGCGGTGGTGGCTTTCCAGCCGGTGGACTGGCACATAGAGCACTTTCCGGCAATAATAATCTATGAAGTGCGCGTTAAGGCCAGGCTCCACGAGCTCCAGCATGAGCTCCACGATGAGACCAGGCACGTCACCGTCTACGTCCGCCAGACGGTCTGCCCCAGGTGTCAGAAGTTCCTCGGCGGCTACTTCGAGGCAATCCTCCAGGTTCGTGCCGAGGGCAGGCCTCTGGCTGAGGACGAAAGGAAGGCCATAGGAAAGCTCGTCGAGGAGAAAGTTGACGAAATAATGCGCAGGGACAGGATGGGCTTCATTCAGGACACCATAGAGAAGGAAGAAGGCCTGGACTTCTACATGGGCTCCACTTCGAGCGCCAGAAAGCTCGCCCAGGCGATAAAGGAGCGTTTCGGCGGGACTATAAGCGAGGCCTACGAGCTGGTTGGCGTTGACAGACAGACCAGTAAAGAGGTTCACCGTGCTAGCGTGAGCATAAGAATCCCGAAGTTCCGGAAGGGGGACATAGTTGAGGACAGGCGCGGCAACGTTTACACGGTGGAGGGTGTGGACGGAAAGGGTATGACACTCACCAACCTGGTCACCCGTGAGACGGAGCGCCGCGACTGGAAGACCGTGAAGCGGGAGGGCATAGACTCTGTGGAGAGCGAAAAGAGGGAGGCTATGGTGACCAGCATAACACCCACTGAAGTCCAGCTGATGGACATGGAGACTTATGAAACCTACGAGCTTGAAAGGCCCGGCATTGAGCTTAGGGAAGGCGAGATATACCACATGGTTGAGGTTAAGGGCAGGAGGTACTTTCTCCGGAAGAAGGAGTGACCCTTTCCCCTCCCACCAACCTTTTTAACCTTAGGTTTTGAACCGCTTTTGGTGATTATCATGAGAAAGACGGTGGTTATCATAGGTGGCGGTGCTGCTGGAATGAGTGCCGCATCGCGCGTCAAGAGGCTTAAGCCAGAATGGGACGTCAAGGTCTTCGAGGCGACGGAGTGGGTCAGCCACGCCCCCTGTGGAGTCCCGTATGTGGTGGAGGGGCTCTCGCCGAAGGAGAAGCTCATGCACTACCCGCCGGAGGTCTTCATCAAAAAGCGCGGCATAGACCTCCACATGAAGGCGGAGGTCATTGAGGTCGAGCAGGGTAGGGTCAGGGTTCGTGAAGAGGACGGGGAGCACACCTACGAGTGGGACTACCTCGTCTTTGCCAACGGAGCCTCGCCCCAGGTTCCCCCGCTTGAGGGCTCCGACCTGGAGGGAGTCTTCACTGCAGACCTCCCGCCCGACGCGGTTGCCATAACCGAGTACATGGAGAAGCACGACGTTAAGGACGTTGTGGTCATCGGCACCGGATACATAGCTCTGGAAATGGCGGAGGCTTTCGTTGAGAGGGGCAAGAACGTGACCCTCATAGGCAGGAGTGAGCGGGTTTTGAGAAAGACCTTTGACAAGGAGATTACAGACATCGTTGAGGCAAAGCTTAGGGAGAGCCTCAACCTCCGCCTGGAAGAGCTTACCCTGCGCTTTGAGGGTGATGGTAGGGTTGAAAAAGTTGTCACTGACGCAGGGGAGTACAAAGCAGACCTCGTTATAGTGGCGACTGGAATAAAGCCAAATACCGGGCTCGCGAGGGAGCTTGGGGTTAGAATAGGCGAAACCGGTGCGATATGGACAAACGAGAAGATGCAGACGAGCGTTGAGAACGTCTACGCCGCTGGAGACGTCGCCGAAACGAAGCACATCATCACCGGCAGGCGTGTCTGGATCCCTCTTGCCCCACCCGGAAACAAGATGGGCTACGTCGCCGGGAGCAACATCGCGGGTAAGGAGATTCACTTCCCGGGCGTCCTTGGGACGAGCGTAACGAAGTTCCTTGACCTGGAGATTGGAAAGACTGGCCTCACGGAGGCGGAGGCGATTAAGGAGGGCTACGACGTCAGGAGGGCGTTCATAAAGGCCGGCACAAGACCTCACTACTACCCCGGCGCGAGGGAGGTATGGCTGAAGGGAGTGGTGGACAACGAGACCAACAGACTCCTCGGCGTCCAGGCCGTCGGGGCCGAGATACTGCCCAGGATAGACACGGCAGCCGCTATGATTCAGGCAGGGTTCACCACGAGGGACGTTTTCTTCGCCGACCTGGCCTACGCACCGCCCTTCGCCCCGGTGTGGGACCCGCTCATAGTCCTCGCTAGGGTTCTGAAGTTCTGATTTTTTCACTTTTTCAGCAGGGCAATGCTCCCTCCAACCAGGGCGAGCGCGAGGCCAAACGCCGCCCCGAAGCCCGCAGAGGAGACTAGTGCTCCGCTTATGGCACTCCCTGCGATGTATCCCGCAGAGCTCACGACATTGTACGTCCCCATGGCACTGCCCTTCTCCTTTTCTCCAGCCTTCTCGCTCACTATGGCTGTCGAAGAGATTCCTATGAAGGCCCAGGAGTAGCCCACAACTATGTATGAGGCAAATGCTAACGGGAGGAGCAGAGAGGAGACGAGGGTTCCGAGCGCTATCGCGGCGAAGGCCCCGGCGCGGAGGAGCAGCCCCTTCCTCAGGGCGCTCTCTTTCCTTTCACCCATTGCGGCACCAACCCTGGTGTAGTTCATTGCTGAGACTATTGAGTTTCCTATGAGCGCCAGGTAGACAATCTCCCTCGTGTAGCCCTCGCTCGTGAGGAGCACGGGCATCTGAGGGAAGTATAGGCCCGCTGAGATCCAGAAGAGCAGGAAGGCTATGTAGAACCTTCCCAGGCCCTCCGGGAGGCTGAAGTTGGTATGGAGGATGAAGCTCGGGAAGTAGCGGGCCTTTTCGATGACGTAGTTGCCGAACGCTCTGATGGCACGCCGGTTGATGTATATTGGGGCCTCGCGTATCATCCGCTTCCCCATGAAGACCGATGGGAGGCCCATTAGGGCGAAGGCTATGAACAGCTGGGGAATCGTGAGGAACCTCGACATTCCGAAGCCGAGAACCAGCCCGAGAACCCAGCCCCACCCGCTTATTTCGTTGAACTTGCCGATAGCGTAGTCCCAGCTGTACTTTCTGACGCTTCTGAGAACCAGGGCTATCGGAACCGACAGCGTTGGAGCGAGGAGGAATGCATACAGGGTATTTACCGCGATGAGCTGGGCGGGGGTTCTTACGAAGGCCATCGCAGTGAGGAAAATCGGGACGCTGGCGAAGCCGAGCAGTATGAAGGGCTTCCTCCTCAGGGTTCTGTCGCTGAGCCTGCCCCAGAACAGTGCGCCGAGCATCGATGCCATGCTTCCAAGGGCGAGGGCTAATCCGACTGTCGAGGCGTTTCCGCCGAGCTCAAGCAGGTAGAGGCTGACCAGGGCGGAGCTTCCACCCGTGGCTACCTTAAACGGCACGAATGAGTAAAACCACTGGGGCATCTTGGGGATGTAGCGGTAGCGGTTTGCGACGGATGCGTTTCTCACTGCGACGGCAACTCTCTGGCTCATTTTTTCACCTTGAGGCCTTCCGGAGGTCGGTTTGATTTAAAAAGGTTTGTGGCTGGAGATATGCGGTGGTGTCCAGAAGAGTCCATTCAGGGGGCGGGGGTAAGGGGGAGCTCGTCGTGTCTTGGGACATTTGCCGCCCTCTGGAGAGCTTATTCGGGTCGGTTTTTCAGGGGGACATCGCGGTAAGACCCTGAAAATCATGAGAAAACCTTAATTATTCGGGAAACTAGTTTATCTGGGATGGGTATGTGCGAGTACACCTACGAAAGCGGTAAGAAGTGCAGGCTGAAGCCCGTTGAGGGCTCCAAGTACTGCCCCCTTCACATCCCCTATGAGGAAGGGGAGAAACTGCTGGGTGAGGAGATAAAAAAAGTTAAGGAGGAGGCTTTTCTCAGGAGGCTTGAGGCAGGCCAGACTTATTTTGAAGGGGTCTACCTCTATGACGTCAAAATAAGCGATTTTAAAGCCGAAAAGCAGGTGGTGTTCAAAAACTCCCACATCAGGACGATACTCTTTGACTCCGTCAGCGTGCCGGGTATAACCTTCTACAATTCCGCGGTTGGGAGGCTTGTCGTCTTTGAAAGCGAGCTTGGGACGTTTACCCTCCACAATTCCCATGTTTTTGGCCTTAACCTTCTCCGCGTAAAGTTCTCGAACTCTGTTTACATAAGGAATTCGAGCGTCCGCTACGTCATGATAAACTCGACCGAATACACGGGCAAGGGAGAGGGGAGCGAGAAGGAGTACGGGGAGCGGAAAACCGCCACTGGCAGAATAGAGCTGAGCGACCTCAGTGATGTAAGGAGAATTGGAATGAACGTGCGCTACCCCCTCCTGAGGGAAATACTTGAAGAGCACGGCATAAAGCCGTCTGAATCACGTGAGAGGGCCGTTAAGGCCACTGCCCTTATCCTCAGGAATATAGGCTTTGACCAGTCGGCGCGCTTCAAGAGGCAGGTCAGGCTCAGCATAAGGCAGTTCCACGGCAATCTCGTCCTCGAAAACCTCGAAATCTTTGGGCACGCAGAGATAGTCGGCAGCTGGCTTAAGAACCCGGAGTTTGTGCACACGAGGGTCATGGGCAACATGATATTCCGTAGGGTATCTTTCCACGGGGACTTTACATGGAACTCGACGGTTCTGGCAAATATTCCCGTTGAGCTCAATGTCGAGGGCTTCGTTGAGGTAGATGACTGCAGGTTCAACAGCCACCGCGCTGCTGAGGTGCTATACCGCCTTGCCAGAATAAGCTGGGAGCAGAACGGGGACTTTGAGAAGGCCGACCAGTACTATTACCTGGAGATGGTGGAGAAAAGACATTTCCGCCTCGCAGGGCGGAGAAAGGGCATTAAGAAGCTCTTCCTAAAGATGGAGGCGCTCTTTGAGTGGCTCTTTGCGGATCTGACATGCAAATACGGCACCGACTGGAAGAGGCCAATAATAATATGGCTCGGCGCCGTTAACGTGTTCTTCCCGATTCTCTTCCTCCTGACGAAGAGCGTGGAAGGGCTTTCGGGAAGTATGAGCTTCATGGACTACGAGTACTTCAGCGTTGTGACCGCAACCACCCTCGGCTACGGCGACTACCATCCGATAGGGGTGGGAAGGGTCATAGCATCGATCGAGGCCCTCTTTGGAATGTTCATGTGGGCGGTGTTCCTGACGGTCTTTGCCAGGAAGTACATGAGGTGATAAAATGCACGTTGGGCTCATAGTAAACCCAATAGCCGGAATGGGCGGCAGGGTAGCGCTTAAAGGCACGGACGGAGTCGTTGAAGAGGCCGTGAGGAGAGGGGCCAGGCCCATTGCGGCCGACCTCGTGAGGCTGTTTCTGGAGGAGCTTTCCCACTATGAAGAGGCCGGAGGGATACAGTTCATCACGGGGCCGGGCCCCCTGGGAGAGGAAATCCTGAGGGAGTTCGACTTTGAGTTTGAGGTGATACGGCACAGGGAAGTGGGCTACCGGGAGGTCGAAGGCGTTAGAATCCCGGATACCGGCCCGGAGGACACGAGGGAGCTCGCAGGGAGAATGGCTGGAAAGGTGGAGCTCCTCATGTTCGCGGGCGGCGATGGGACTGCAAGGGACATCGTAAGTGCTGTGGACGAGAGAGTTTCGGTTCTTGGAATCCCGACCGGCGTCAAGATGTACTCGGGAATCTTTGCGTATTCCCCGGAGGACGCCGCGAGGGTTCTGGTCGAGTTCCTGAGGGGAAACGCCAGGCTGGAGGAGCGTGAAGTGAGGGACATAGACGAGGAAGCCTACCGGCACGATGAGGTTAAAGCGAGAACCTACGGCAGGGCCATAGTCCCGGTTGTCGAGACCCTCGTCCAGGGGAGCAAGGAGCGGATTCCAATCAGCGAGGAAGAAGAGCTTGAGGCCATAGCCGAGGCAGTCGCGGAGGAAATCCTTGAAAACGATGGAATCTACTTCCTGGGCTCCGGCTCGACTCTCAAGAGGATAAAGGATAGGCTGGGCATAGAGGGGGCCCTCCTCGGGGTCGATGTGGTGGAGGTACGGGACGGTGAAGCGCGGCTCATCGTGAGGGATGCCACCGAGAAAGACCTGCTCGGGTTTGTTGACAGAGACCCAAAGGTTGTCGTCACGGTCATAGGGGGCCTTGGCTTCCTCTTCGGGAGGGGCAACCAGCAGTTCTCCGCGGAGGTGCTGAGGCGCATCCCAAAGGAGAACATACTAGTCGTCGCAACGCCTTCCAAGGTTGAAAACGGTCCGCTCAGGGTTTACACCGGCGACAGGGAGGTTGACGACAAGCTGCGGGGCTACATCCGGGTTCGTGTCAGTCCCTGGATGGAGCGGATGGTGAGGGTAGTCTAAACCAGAAGCCGTTTATAGGCGATTTTCCTATTCTCTATCGGTGAACCCAATGAAGTACAGCAGTATAGCGGTCAGGCTTTTTGAAAGGGAGGGGGAGGGCGTCTTCTATGACCCTGCCTATCACGGCAGAACCCTCAAGATATTCGGTATGGATGAATACCCGGGAAAGGCGCTGAAGTACTTTGCCGACAGATACCGGGAAATCGATTACGGAGCCGTTATTTTCGACACCGAGGGAACCTTTCCAGAGGAGGGATTTGACACCGTAATCAGGGTAAAGGATGGCCAGGGGGCGGGACTTGACCCCCTAGTCCTCGCGGAGAAGGGCCTTCTCGATGGATACACAGCCGCGACGGTAGTTCAAACGATTTACGGACTCGACAGAGCCCTGACAGAGAGGCTTTATGCCGATTTCCTTGCCGGCAAGGTGAAGAGCGTTCCCGAAGCGGTGAGGTCGAAGGAAAAATACGCTGAGGTTATCATGGAAAGCTACACGCCTTTGGATGAGGTCTTCTACTCCGGCGAACCGCCAGACTTCGGGAAGAACATCCTGGTGGCACTGGGGGAGACCTACAGCATAACCCTCGCAGGCATGGCGTTTCTTGTCGTGAGCGCGGTGGTCAGGCACAGGAGAAAGACGATGATAGGGGTCAACGACGCGGCCGTTCTGGCGTACACAACTCCCGGCGGTGCCGCCGTGCCCCTAATAACCCGGCCAATTAGGGCAAGGGTAGCGGTTCTCGCTACTCAGTACGCAATAGACTCGCTAATGAACCTCGCCGGCCCGAGTCTGGTTCTCTACCACGACCCGGACACCCAGAGTGTGATATACGAGACAAACGGCGTCCCCCCTGGCCCGATGAGGAAGCACGTCCACAAGGGGGAGGCGGCGTTCATCTACCGCACTCCAGAGATGATAAACGTTGAATGGGGCAAGCTGCCCCTCTGATTTATCTTTTTAGCAAACAGGCTGCTCAAAAGAAAAAATGGGAATCCAGGACCTTTTTATCCTCAAGGGGCTGGCCCTTCTTGTGGGCGTTACTACCGAGGAGATGTTTTCATGCCCTTTATGATGGATTGCGCGGCATATGAAGGGTGGAGATGGGTTGATCTGCTCAGTACTCTTATTTTCCGATGTGTTTTCCGGACGTTGAAGTTAACGTATCAGTTTAATCCATTTATTTTAGCAACGGTCTTTATTTTCGCCAACGTTTATAGGCACCAATGTCCATATATTTTTTGGCGATGTCCATGTATGGCAACTGGGGTAAGTTTCTTCGGGTAAACCTCTCCACTGGAGAGGTTAAGGTTGAAGAATACGGTGAGGAACTGGCCAAGAAGTGGCTTGGCAGCAGGGGGCTGGCAATATATCTTCTTCTGAAGGAGATGGATCCAAAGGCAGACCCCCTCGGCCCTGAGAACAAACTGATAATTGCGCCCGGCCCGCTGAGCGGAACGAGCGCTCCGACCGGTGGGAGGTACAACGTTGTTACCAAGAGTCCCCAGACCGGGTTCATAACCATGGCGAACTCCGGTGGCTACTTCGGCGCCGAGCTGAAGTTCGCCGGCTGGGATGCCATAGTGGTTGAGGGCAAGGCTGAGAAGCCCGTCTACATCTATATCAAGGACGACCACGTCGAGATTCGCGACGCGAGCCACCTCTGGGGCAAGGTTGTCAGCGAGACAGAAGAGGCTATTAGAAAAGAACTCGGGAGCAAAAAGGTCAGAATAGCCTTAATAGGCCCCGCCGGTGAGAACCTCGTCAAGTTTGCCGCCGTAATGAACGACGGCCACCGTGCTGCGGGAAGGGCAGGTGTCGGTGCAGTCATGGGAAGCAAGAACCTCAAGGCCATAGCTGTCGAGGGAAGCAAGAGGGTTCCCATCGCTGACAAGCAGAAGTTCATGCTCACCGTCAGGGAGAAAATAAACAAGCTCAAGAACGACCCCGTTGCGGGTGGAGGTCTTCCGAACTATGGAACCGCAGTTCTCGTCAACATCATAAACTCCAACGGACTCTATCCAACCAGGAACTTCCAGACCGGAGTCTTTGAATATGCCGAAGAGCAGAGCGGTGAGGCAATGACCGCCAAGTATCTGATTAGGAACCAGCCGTGCTACGCCTGTCCGATAGGCTGTGGTAGGGTTAACAAGCTCCCCACCGTTGGCGTCACTGAGGGGCCGGAGTACGAGAGCATCTGGGCCCTTGGTGCCAACCTCGGCATAAACGACCTCGCGACCATAATAGAGGCCAACCACCAGTGTGACGAGTTCGGCCTTGACACAATCTCGACCGGCGGAACCCTGGCCGCTGCAATGGAGCTCTACGAGAAGGGCTACCTCACAGATGAGGAGCTCGGCGACGCTCCGCCCTTCAGGTGGGGCAACACAGAGGTTCTCCACTACTACATCGAGAAGATAGCCAGGAGAGAAGGCCTCGGAGACAAGCTTGCCGAGGGAGGCTACCGCTTCGCCGAGATGTACGGCCATCCCGAGTACTCAATGAGCGTCAAGAAGCTCGAACTTCCGGCCTACGACCCGAGGGGTGCAGAGGGACACGGCCTTGGTTACGCCACCAACAACCGTGGGGGCTGCCACATCAAGAACTACATGATAAGCCCCGAGATCCTCGGCTACCCGTACAAGATGGACCCGCACGACATAAGCGACGACAAGGTCAAGACTCTCATAATCTTCCAGAACCTCACCGCCCTCATCGACGCCGCGGGACTCTGTGTCTTCACGACCTTCGGCCTCGGTGCGGACGACTACCGCGACCTCCTCAACGCGGCCCTTGGCTGGGACTTCACCACCGAGGACTACCTGAAGATAGGCGAGCGCATCTGGAACGCCGAGAGGATATTCAACCTCAAGGCCGGCCTCGACCCGGCGAGGGACGACAGCCTGCCCAAGCGCTTCCTCGAAGAGCCGATGCCAGAGGGCCCGAACAAGGGCCACGTCGTCAGGCTCAAGGAGATGCTCCCGCGCTACTACAAGCTCCGCGGCTGGACCGAGGACGGAAGGGTTCCAAAGGAGAAGGCGGAAGAGCTCG
>JAGHBN010000007.1 GCA_021160985.1 Thermococcus sp. | reverse complement strand
TTCTCACCTCTTAAGGTGGTACCAGTCCACCTCTACATCAAGTTCTCCCTTCTCTATGATGGCCTTCATGTTCTCTGCGACCTTCTTGACGTCCGGAACTGTGAAGTCCCTGCCTCCGAGGCC
The DNA here is from genome assembly GCA_021160985.1 of Thermococcus sp. Classification (GTDB taxonomy): domain Archaea; phylum Methanobacteriota_B; class Thermococci; order Thermococcales; family Thermococcaceae; genus Thermococcus. Next base: position 3,314 of record JAGHBN010000007.1, on the reverse strand, counting down.
GACGATGTAGTTCTTCATGATCGGGTGGGCGTCAGTGTTGTAGAGCACTCCCTTGGCCTCGTTGAAGAGTATGCCCTCCTGGCCGAAGGAGAAGTTCCTGTCGAGAACCGCTATTCCCTGGACGTTCTTTGCCAGTTCGTAGAGCTCTTCGCTCGGGAAGGGCCTGAACCAGCGGACCTTGGCGGCACCGACCTTGTAGCCCTCCTCGCGGAGGATGTCAACGGCCTGCTTGACGGTTCCCATGAGTGAGCCCATGCCCATGAATACGAAGTCGGCATCCTCGGTCCTGTACAGCTCGATCATCTGGCTGTAGTCCCTTCCAAAGCGCTCGCCGAACTCTTTACCGACTTCCTTGATGACCTTCTTGGCATCTTCCATGGCCTTGGCTATCTTGTAGCGGAACTCGTAGTAGTCGTTCGGGGTTCCGAGGGCACCAACTGATATCGGGTTGTCGAAGTCGGTGAGGGTGTAGAGCGGCTTCCTCGGCGGGAGGAACTCGTCAACGAGCTCCTGCGGAATCATCTCGACGACGTCGTAGGTGTGGCTCAGGATGAAGGCGCTCTCAACGACCATCGCGGGCAGGTTGACGGTCTCGGCTATCTTGAATGACATCAGAACGCCGTCGTAAACCTCCTGGTTGTTCTCGGCGTAGAACTGCATCCAGCCGGTATCCCTCTGTGCCAGGCTGTCGGTCTGGTCATCCCAGACGCTCCACGGGGGTGCCATTGCACGGTTAACATCGACCATAACTATCGGGAGTCTTGCACCGCTAGCCCAGTGGAGCATCTCGTGCATCAGGGCGAGACCCTGAGCGGAAGTGGCTGTGAATGCCCTAGCGCCGGCAGCGGAGGCTCCGATACATGCGGCCATGGCTGAGTGCTCGCTCTCCACTGGAACGTACTGGAGGTTCTCAACCTCGTCGTTGGCTATGAACTCGGCTATCTTCTCGATGATGCTGGTCTGGGGGGTGATCGGGTAAGCAGCGACGACCTCAACGCGGGCGTGCTTGGCGGCGTAAGCGGCCGCGTAGTTACCGCTCACGACCTTCCTAATGGGTTTGTACTCCATACTCAACACCTCACTTCTCCTCTTTCTCCATGGTTATAGCCTTGGTTGGGCACTCGTTCGCACAGATGCCGCACCCCTTACAGTAGTCGTAGTCAACCGCCACGTACCCGTCTTCCTTGATGTATATCGCCGGCTCCGGGCAGAACTTCCAGCAGATGTAGCACTTGACGCACTTGCTCTCATCGATTACCGGGATGAACGTCCTCCAGTCGCCGGTGAAGTTGCTGAGAGTTGTTCCCAGACTTATGGGGGCCTCCGGGTATTCATCAACAGATTTCAATGATATTTTTGTTGCAGTTTCCTTTTTTTCACCAAACAAAGTGTTCAAACTCACCACCACCCACCTCGCTTCTTAAGGAATAAGGAGAGAATCAGAGCTCATAAACCACTGTGTTGTTGAAGGCTTCCTCTGCCGCCTTGGCGTTCTTTTCGCCCAGCGTTCCTGAGAAGGTCTCTTTTATGGCTTCCTGAACGCTTTCAAGCTTCACAAGCCCGGTGGCCTTTGCAACGGCGCCAAGGATTGAGGTGTTTGTAATCGGAAGTCCGAGCACTTCGAGGGCGATGCCGGTGGCATCAACGAGAGCGAGCTTTGCCGGCTTCTTCTTGAGCTTCTCGAGGATTTCCTCCTTGCTCTTCTCGGTGTTCACTATGACAACTCCATTCTCCTTGAGTCCGGCGGTAACGTCGACTGTGTCAAGGAGAGATGGGTCGAGGACGACCACGATGTCCGGCTCGTAGATCTGGGTCTTAATCCTTATCGGCTTGTCATCGATTCTGGTGAACGCTGTAACCGGCGCTCCACGCCTTTCAACACCGAAGAACGGAAATGCCTGGACGTACTTGCCCTCCTTGAAAGCTGCCGAGGCTAAGATGTTTGCAGCTGTCACAGCACCCTGTCCACCTCTACCGTGAAAACGAATCTCAATCATCTTTTCAGCCTCCCCAAATTTGTCAAACTATATTCATCCAAAGCATTTATTTATGTTTCGGTATTGGCTTAAGTTCCTTTCGTCAGCTGTCTTTGGGTAACCCTGAACTTTGTCAGTCTTCAATGGTAGATTAAGAGCATTAATTCCCGAAAAAAGTTCATACCTGGAGACAAATTTTTAACCCGAATGGAGGAGTATATAGACTATATAGGTGGTGGCCATGGACGGTCTCGCGATAGCCATGGTTGCAGTGGCATTCTACATAGCATGGAATATAGGTGCTAACGACTCGGCTAATGCCATGGGGACTGCGGTTGGAGCGGGGGTACTCAGTTTCCGGCAGGCCACGCTAACTATAGCAATTTTCGTGATGATGGGGGCATACCTGAAGGGCTACAAGGTCATGAAAACGGTGGGCGAGGGCATAGTCCCCAGCGGGTTTCTGACGATGGAAATGGCGGTGATAGCACTCCTCGCTGCGGGAATATGGGTTACGATAGCGACCGTTAGGGGGCTCCCGGTTTCAACAACTCAGGCTATTGTTGGAGGGGTCATTGGTGTGGGCCTCGCTGCCAACGCTCCCGTCAACTGGGGTGTTCTGGGCAAGATTGCCTCAGCCTGGGTGATCTCGCCGATTCTCTCCGGGATCCTGGCTATGATCCTCTACAGGTTTTACACGTGGGTGATATCGAAGATAAAGAGCGTCTCCATCATAGAGACCATGTACAAAGCCCTGGCCATACTCGGAGGTTCCTACATGGCTTTTAACTTCGGTACGAACGAGGTTGCCAACGCATCCGGCCCCCTGGTGGGTGCGGGCTTTATGGGGCCAAAGTCCGCCGGGATTTTTGTTGCCCTCAGTCTGGCTGTGGGCTCTCTAACCTTCAGCTACACGGTCATGCACACGGTGGGAAAAAAGATAACCGCTCTCGGCCCGATGTCAGCCTTTGCGGCCCAGTTCGGTTCTGCCATCGCGGTGAGCCTCGCGAATTTCTTTGGACTGCCCGTCAGCTCGAGCCAGTCAATAGTGGGCGGCGTCACGGGGGTGGGTCTGATCGTCGGGCAGGGGGTCAAGAAAAGCGTGATCAGGGACATTCTCTTCGGGTGGGTTGCGACGCCCCTTACAGCCATAGGGCTTGCTCTTGTGATCTTCAAGCTCTTCTCCTTAGCCGGGATGCTCTGATCCATTCGCGATCTCTTCACTGATCCTTTTTACCTCGACTCCGAGTCTCGTCAGCTCCTTCATCATGCCGGTCTGGACGTAGGCCTTTATCCTCGTCTCTTCACCGTATTCTACGTCAAGAACCTCGCCGATGG
>JAGHBN010000065.1 GCA_021160985.1 Thermococcus sp. | reverse complement strand
GCAGAGGAGAGATAACCCCCGAGATGGCCAAAGACCTCAGGATAACACTGATAAAGAAGGGTGTCAGAGCCTTCGGTCCGAAAAAAGAGTGGGGCTGGTACGAAAGGCATAGAAAAAGAGAATGATCAGATATTGCCTATCCGCTGGAGAACCATGCCCTCGATCCTGATTGGCTCCGTCCTTCTTGCAAACACTATAGCCTGATCCAGACGGGCCTCGCTCTCCGCGTGTATTGTGAAAAGCGGGTCGCCTTCCTTCACTTTCTCCCCGACCTTGACGTACAGCTCCAGACCGGCTCCCTTGTCCTCAGGAGCCCCCGCGGCCCGTGCGATTCCCGTTATCGCCCTGTTGTCTATCCCGGTCACGTATCCGCTTGTCGGGGCTGTGAATGTGTACGTCTTATCCCCTATCGGAATCTCCTCCGGCTTTATGTCAGGGTTTCCTCCCTGCTCCTCTATTATCTCTTTCATCTTCTCATAGGCCCTGCCGCTTTCAAGGATCTCCCTGGCCATCTTCTTGCCCATCCCTGCGGGAGCAACGCCACCCATCTCAAGAAGGATTCCCGCCAGCCCAGTGGCCTTCTCTATCAGGCTCCCCGGCCCCTTTCCAGTCATGAGCGCCGAGAGGGCCTCCCTTGCCTCCAGGGCCGGTCCAACATTGTGACCTATCGGCTGACCGCCGTAGGTTATGGCAACCTCCACGTACTGGCCGAGGCGCCTTCCAAGCTCTATAAAGTCACGGGAAAGCCTCCTGGCTTCTTCCACGCTCTCGACCTTAACACCCTTACCTGTGGGGATGTCTATCAGGACGTACTGGCTGCCCATGGCGTATTTCTTGGACATTATGCTGGCCAGCATGAGCCCGGTCGGGTCTATGCTCAGCGCACGCTCCGCCTTTATCGTGATATCGTCTGCGGGAGCCAGATTCAGTGCCCCTCCCCACACGAGGCAGGCACCTATCTTTTCAACTATGCGCTTTATCTCGTCAAGGGAAAAGCTGACCTCCGCGAAGACCTCGACCACATCCGCAGTTCCGGCGGCACTCGTTATGGCCCTGGAGCTGGTCTTGGGAATAGTCAACCCTGCGGCAGCCACTATCGGCACCACGAGGACGTTGGTCTTGTTCCCCGGAACGCCACCGATGCTGTGAACGTCCATTATGGGCTTCCTGTCTATGTCGAGCATGTCGCCGGTTTCTGCCATTGCTATCGTCAGCGCCGCTATCTCGTCCATGTCGAGGCCGTTTATCTCCAGAGACGTCACGAAGGCGCTTATCTCAATGTCCCTGAGCTTCCTGTCAACTATGTCCTTTACTATCGCTTCAATCTCAACTTTTCTTAGCTTTTCACCGCGCATCTTCTTCTTAATGTACCTGACGCTCTCGGGAGTCCCCGCCGGGAGCACTGTGACAAGCTCTCCATCGGAGAAGCTGTGAAGAGCAAGCACGTCCCTGCTTATCCCTATCTCCCCCGGAGAGACCAGGGAACTTATTACAACGCTGCCGTAGACAGTCTTCTTTCCGGCCTCAACCTTCACAAGGTCGTCAGGGTGCAGCTTTACCTTCTTTGCGTCCTCCTCGTTTATAAAGACGGAATATCTCTCGCTGTACATATCGAGTATCCTAACTTTTGCTCTCATCTTCATCCCCCCATTGCGTTCCAATAAATAGAAAAGGAGGCTACTTAAACGTTTTCAACGAAACGGGTGGAAAACAGGACGGCAATATTTCAAAAATAAACACAAACGAGTAAAACCTCACGTGCTCATACCTTCCTTTACTCTGCCCCAAACACCGAGGGTGTTTCCAAAATCTCCGCCCCCCAGGATGGCCCTGGCCACATCGGCTGCCACTGTTCTCAGGGGCGGAGCCAGCAACCCCTCTCCTTTCAGATAGTAGTTCACGACCTCCTCGAGGGGGGCGCTGTAGAGCTTCTTCTTGAAGAGATACACCCTTCCACCAGAGACTTCAACCACCTTGTCTGGATAGCCCAGTTTAAGCCTCATAGCGCCCCACCCCCAATTAGGAGTTGATAAAAGAGAATTTTAAAAATTTAACGCTACAGAAATGTTTAATAACAACCAGAAAAAAAATCAGAGATTCCTGACTTCTTCGTCTATTGACTCCTCAAGGGTTTTCTCCCACTCCTCGACGTCAAAGTCCACCAGCTCGCTTTCAAGGTCTTCCTTGAGGCTGGTGACACGCCTCTTGAGGGCACTCTTGGTTTCCTCGTCATATACCACGTAGTAGGGGCTGCTCTTGGCTGAGATGTAGAGCATCAGGAGGATTATGTTGACGACTACAAGAATCACTACCAAGCCTATAAGCACCGCGGCCGCCATCATCTGTTCCCCCCGAATATCGCCCTGAAGACCCTCTTTATTGGGCTCTCCGGCTCGGGTGGCTCCCACTTGATTCCGGCAAGCTTAGCCGCCAGCTGCTTGATTGCTATCGCCGCGGGGCTGGTGGGGTTCTTGATAACGAGCGGCACACCGTACGCTGAAGCACGCTTGACCTCCGGGTCCTCTGGTATCATTGCGAGAACCGGCACCTCAAGGATGGCCTCTATTTCCTCCTGGGTAAGTTCAGTCTTTTCGTTGGTTACCCTGTTAAGGATGGCACCGAGCGGAAGGGTTCCAAGCTTCTCGGCTATGAGCTTGGTCTTGAGGGAGTCGGTTATGGCAGATATCTCCGGGTTGGTGACCACTATCAGCTCCTTACCTATGAGGAGCGCAGTAACAGATGTCATCTCAAGACCGGCGGGCGCGTCTATGAGAACGAAGTCCGCCATTTGACCAATTTCCCTGATGAGCTCCCTAAGCCTCTCCGGCTTTGCCTTTTTGACTTTCTCCAGGCTGAGTCCACCGGGTATAACCTTTACACCGGCCGGACCCTCGTATATTGCATCCTTCAGGTCAGCCTCCCTGGCAAGAACGTCATGAAGGGTTATTGGAATGTCCTCCATTCCAAGCACTAGGCTCAGGTTTGCCATGGTAATATCTGCATCGAGGAGTATAACTTCCTTACCGAACTGCGCCAGGGCGACACCGAGGTTTGCAACCGTCGTTGTTTTACCTGTACCACCTTTTCCAGATGCAAAAACAATTGAACGGCCTTCCAAAGCCCACACCTCCAGAGCTAGGGTGTAACACATTCCATGTAGAGCGTTTCTGGGTTGATTCTACAATGTACACTGTTTTGCGTGTATGAATTATGAAGGCAATGCTTTTATTTTTTGTGGTTCACCCGAAAACACGAGAAGAGAGAAAAGAAAAAATTATTCACAGTTCAATTCCCCTCTGTCTTTTTCTCGGCCGCAGCTTCCTGCTTCTCCCGGCCTTCCTTTTCAAGCTTTATCCGTGCTGTCTCCGCGGTATCTGCCAGGCTCTTGAAGAGCTTGAGCATCTCCATCGGGAGCGGCAGGATGATCACGTTGCTCTTGTCGCTGGCGACATCGCTTATGGTCTGGAGCGTCCTGAGCTGGAGGGCCATCGGATGCTGGGACACTATCTCAGCGGCATCGCGGAGCTTCTCCGCGGCCTGGCGTTCGGCCTCTGCAAGGGTAATCCTCGCACGCCTCTCACGCTCTGCCTCTGCCTGCCTGGCCATGGCCCTCTGCATTCCTGCCGGCAGCTCAACGTCCTTTATCTCCACCGTGCTTACCTTGATTCCCCACGGGTCGGTGGCCTCGTCGATTATCTTCTGGAGCTCGAGGTTGAGCTTCTCCCTCTCGCTTAGGAGTTCGTCGAGGTGTGCCTGTCCGATGACGCTCCTAAGGGTCGTCTGGGCGATCTGGCTGGTTGCAACGATGTAGTTGGCGACCTGTGTGACCGCCTTGACGGGATCAATCACCCTGAAGTACACGACCGCGTTTACCTTGACCGGGACGTTGTCCTTGGTTATGGTCTCCTGAACCGGAACGTCGAGAACCCTGGTTCTCAGGTCAACGATCACGGCTTTTTCGAATATCGGGATAATGAAGAACAGCCCTGGACCCCTGGCTCCCACGACCCTACCGAGGCGGAATATCACGGCCCTTTCATACTCCTTCACTATCTTTATGGCGTTTGCCACTACTATCAACACAAACAACAAAACGATGGCCAGCACCATCGTGCCAACAGCTATCGGCATTCACACTCCCTCCTTTCTTTCATCAACTTTTTCGACTATAAGAGTGAGCCCCCTGACCTCAACTACCCTGACCTTCTCCCCGACGGGGATTTTTTCACCGTTAGTTTCAGCCTTCCAGAGCTCACCGCGGATCTTAACGACACCTTCAGGGTCGAGATCCTCCACGACTTTTCCGATTTCCCCAACGAGTTCTTCTTTTCCGGCCTCCGGCTTCCTCCGGTGAGCACGCACCACCGCTGCCACTCCGAAGAGGAAGAAGAGGCCCAGCAGTATCGCCATGACTATTATCGCTATTCTGAGAGTTTGATATGTTTCCCCACTCACGAAATATTCACCCCCGCCTCCACTGAATAGCATGATTCCACCCAGCACGAACGTTATGACGCCCGCCACCGTAAACAGGCCGAATGTTGGCGTCAGCGCCTCTGCGATGAAGAATATCATTGCGAGAACTATGAGCACCAGCGCCGCACTGTTGTATCCGAAGTACCCGAGGCCTATAAGGCCAAGAACCAGCATTATAGCACCTATCGTCTCAGGAACATGCCATCCAGGAGTTAGAAAGCCGAATATGAGTCCGATGAGACCGATATTGAGGAGCAAGTAGGCTATCGTCGGGTCGGTTATGTACTTGACAACCGTATCCCTGAAGGAAGGCTCGATGTACACCACCTTAGCATCCCTGAGATGGAGAACCACCTTCCCCTTCCCTGCCACGGGGACTTTTGTCTCCATTCCATCGGCCTTCTGAAGGAGTTCTTCAACGTCCGTTGCGATGACCTCGATAACGCCGTATTTCAGCGCATCCTCCGATGTTACGCTTCTGTCCTCCGTTATGAACTCTTCCGCGAGGGTCTCGTTCCTTCCGCTCATCCTCGCGAGCTCCCTGATGTATGCCACGTAGAAGTTAGTTATCTTAGGCGGTGCCTCCACTATGCTCCCGTTCTGGCCGTAGCCGAGTATCGGCCTGCAGGCGCCTATAACCGTCCCGGGAGCCATGGCGATGAGGTGAGAACTGAGGGCAATGTAAGTTCCCGCAGAAGCGGCCATTCCCCCCGAGGGATAGACGTAGATTATAACGGGAACCTTGGAGCTCTGTATTCTCGTAACGATGGCCTGCATTGCATCGCTCCGCCCGCCGGGGGTGTTGAGCTGGATTATTATAGCCTCTGCGTTGTTTTTCTCGGCTTCGCTGATGTATCTGTCGAACTGGTCAGCGGTGTAGCCCGTGATCATACCCTCAACTTTGGCAACGTAGACCACGCTGCCTTCGGCACTGACCTCCGGCAGGAGAAGGGCAAGCACAACCAATGCTGCCAAGACAACTTTCAGTCTCATCTTTACCGCCTGATAATAATACCACTTAATGGTTTAAATCTTTTGCCTGTTCTCCAAAAGTGATTTATATTTCGAGTGCCAACTTTTCAATATGAGCTTGAAAACCCTCATCAAGCATTACCGGGTTGCCAAAGGCGAGGAGAAGGTTGAATGGGCCTGGAAGCTCGTACGGGAAGCTGCCAGGCATTCCAACCACGAGCCCTACTGGGAATTCATCAAAAAAAGCTTTGATGTCCGCGCGGAGGATGTAAAGGAAGCCCTTCGATTCATCGAAGAAAGGGGCGAGCTCCAAATCAAACGCTCCATTGACGGCAGGAGGCTCTACGTCTCGACCCTAAAGAATATAAGGGAAAACCCCGTTAGCCTCGACCGATGGCTGGGATTGACCTCAGAAAGACAACTCACGAGATGATACACAACGGCACATGGAAGTTCGAGAACGGCGTTTTCTACCAGGCTTTTGAGAGCGGTATAGCCGCCTACGATGGGGAGAACTTCATTTTTCCGGATGGCTGGAGCAGGAAGGAGAAAAAGCTCGCGAAAGAAAAGCTGGAGTTCATCCTCGGTCTGAACACCGACCTGGACTCCTTCTACTCCGAGATAAGCGACTCGCCCTTTGCGTTCCTGATCGATGAGTTCTACGGCCTGGTAGCACCCGCCTCGCCGAGCCCCTACCAGGCGCTGGTCGAGACGATAGCCCAGCAGCAGGTCAACTTTGAGTTCGCACAGAGGACGATAGCGAACCTCGTTAGGCTGGCCGGGGAGAAAATCGGCGACCTCTACGCATTCCCGACCGCAGAGAGGATTGCGAATCTCAGCGGGGAGAAGCTCAAAGAAGCAAGGCTCGGCTACAGAGCCGAGTACATAGAGTCCCTCACGAAGCTCTACCTCGAAGGTGAGCTGAACCTCAACCTATGGGACTGGGAAGCAGAGGATGCCATAAAGTACCTCACAAAGTTCAGGGGAATAGGGAAGTGGACGGCGGAGCTCTTCCTCGCCTACGGCCTCCGGAAGAACGTCTATCCGGCAGGAGACCTTGGCCTCAGGAGGGGCATAGCGAAGATTTTCGGGAAGCGAGCCAAGGAAGTCCGCGAGAGGGATGTGAGAGAGGTCCTTGAGCCCTACGGAGAGTTGAAGGGCCTCCTGGCGTTTTACATCACCTGTTACGACAGGAAGACTGAGACGGAGAAGAAGGTTAAAATAAGAAACCGACGGAGAGACTAAAGGTGGTAGTATGCTCGTGGATATGAAGACCCTCTCCTTCCTTATGGATATTAGGGCACGAAAGAGGGTCAAAAAAGGCGCCGCAGAGAGAATGCTCGGCATATTGGAAGGGAAACTCCCTAAGGGAATGAGCAGTGTAGAGTTAATCAGGAAGATGAGGGAGGAGGAGTATGATTAGGGCATATCTGGACACAAACGTCCTCCCGAACGTCTGGTTCGAGGAGGAAGACCCAAAAACAGGGGCCAAACTGTGGGAAGCCCCACTTCATATTTTGAAAGCTATTGAAGCGGAAAAAATCGAGGGGGTCATCTCGATATTCACCCCCATGGAGAGCGCTCACGTTTTCAAAAGGAGCGGGCTAAATCCGGAACGGGTCAAAGAGATTGAGAATGTTGGGATCGAAGTTTATATTCCCAACGAGCTCGTACTGATTGACGCGTTTTCTTTCCAACTGAAACTTGGCACCGCCCTCTATGATTCGGTGGCACTTGCATCCGCAATAGCATCGAGGTGCAACGTGCTTGTGACAAGGGATGAAAGCTTCAAAAAGAAGGCACGGAAGCAGGTAACGACTCTAACCCCTGAAGAGTTCCTTGAATGGCTTTCGAAGCGTGGTGACCATGAAGATTGAACTCACTATTCCCCGTGAGAAGTTCAGATCCTTAAAAGGCCGCGATATAAACGTCCTCCTCCGCGAGAACCTACCAAAGGTTGAAGAAACCCTCAAGGCCGAGCGCGAGGAGTTCCTCCGGGAGAAAATCGCGAAACTCGAAGAGAAGCTCCGCGAGATGGAAGGAGAGATTGGGGAGCTCAGGGAGTTCTACGAGAAAGCACTGAGGGACAAAGAACTCATGATGGCGGAAAGGGACAGGTTAAGGAAGGAGAACGAGGAGCTCAGAAAGAGGGTTGAAGAGAAGAAGAAAGAGCTTGAGAAAGTTCACAAAACGTGAACGGTCTGTTCATGAAGCGTGAACAAAAAGTTCATAAATCATGAACGAGAGTTGGTAATATGCATGAGCTTGTGTCAACTCCCGAGAGAATTAAAGTCCTCCGGTATGTCCTTGAGCGGCACAGGGTAGGTGTTGAAGAAACCGCCCGGGCAACAGGGCTAAGTAAGGGGCTCGTTTCAAAAACTCTCCGCCTGCTCGTAGAGTACGGCATGGCCGAGAAGTCTGGAAGGAGTTTCAGAATATTAAACGTGCCAAAGACCCGAGAGCTTAAGAGGTTCATCAACTTCCTGTTCCTCTCTAAAAAGCTGGAACCCCTTAAAGAGGAGTGGACCCTGGCCCTAGGAATATACGGGAGCTTTGCGACCGGAGAAAATACTCCCGAAAGTGACCTTGACGTATGGGTTTTCGTTAAAAGGCTAAGCATTGCCAAGTCAGCTTCATTGAAGAAAAAAATAGAAAAAGCCACCGAAAGGGAGGCAAACCTTCTTGTCCTAACGCCAGAAAGGCTTAGAAAACTCAGAGATGAAGATCCGGTCTTCTATTATTCACTCGCGTACGGCTCGATGGTGATATGGGGTGAGGGACTTGAACGGCTTCAAGCAGTGTCTCGAACGAAACCTGCTGAGAAGGGTGCCTCCTTCTGCGGAGAAAGGGTGGTTGAGCATTAAACGGGCCGAAGAGTGGCTGGAAGAAGCAAAGAAGAACCTTGCCTATGGCTCATACAGGACCTCCCTCATGGCTTCATACATGGCCATGTTCCACGCTGCCAGAGCGATTCTCTTTCGCGACGGCTGGCGTGAGAAGAGCCACTACTGTGTCGCCCGCTATCTTGAGGAATTTTACGTCAAAAACGGAAAGCTGGAAGAGCGCTGGATTGAGCTTTTGAATAGAATGAGGGAGTTAAGACACGAAGACCAGTACGACATAGTCTATGAGCCGGATGAAGAAGAGGTCAAAGAGGCCCTCAACATCGCGAAAAACTTTTTGAAGCTTATGAGAAAACTGCTGGAGGAATAGGGGATGAAGCTTACCATAAAACCCGACAAAGGCTTTGGAAAAATCGAGGTCGAGATAAGCGAGGAGCTGTGGCGCGAGATAGAGCGTCTCGGCGAGAGATACGGTGTCTCCCCTGAGAGGGTTATTGAAATTGCCCTCGCCGGCGAGTTCAAGGAGTCGAGAGGAGAGCTCGAGGAGATGGAGGAAAAAGTGAAAAAGCTTGAGGAAAGGACTTGGGAGCTCGAGAAAGAGTACGCCCCGCTCCGTTATAAGGCGTATGGGCTTAGCGAGGACAACAAGGTTCTGGCGATTGAGCTCTCAGGTCTAATGGCCGAGAACAACGGGCTCAGACGCTTCCTGCGGCTCCCCCTCAAGAGGGCCCCCGAGCTGAGAAAGCTTATATCCTACTACATCCAAGGTTAAACCGCGGATGAAGAAAGCGAATTGCACCGAACCTTTCGTGATGACGAGGACTGGCTCTGACGCCGTCCCGGACGGGCTGTGACGATTCCAAGACGGGCTGAGCAGAAGCGATGACGTGCCCTATGAGCGCCGAGCCCGTCCGGGACGTTTTTTCCGGCGCTTCTTTGGTATCAGCCTCACCGGACTGCCGCAGTCGGGACACATCCCCTCGGGCGGCATTTCGGAGAACTTCTTCCCACAGCCGATGCAGACGTAGTTCCAGCGGATTACGCGCTTTATCCCGCGCTTGAGCGTTCTGAACTCTATCCCGAGGGTCTTCGCTATATTCTGGAGGTTGTAGTCGTCGGTGAAGAGTGTCCCATTGAGCTCATAGGCGAGGGCGAGGACTTCTATATCCGCCTCGCTGAGCTCGCCCAGCTCCCCGGTTTTCCGGGCGGCCTCTTTAATTGCCTCAATGCTCTCCTGAGAGGGGACGAGGACTTTTACCTTTCCAGCGCTTATCAGCCCCTCCAGGAAGAGCCGAGATTCCGGGTCTTTGACTTCCTCAACGACCTTTGGCGTTGTAACCCCTTCGACATCAAACCCCTGGATGAAGACCGCGGCATCAATGACATGAGCCTTCATGGCATTAACTCGGAGAAACCCTTTTTTAGATTTCCGTCGAAATGAGTGCGGTGGTAGGGATGAAGGTTGACCTTAACTCTGACCTCGGCGAGAGCTTTGGAAGGTATAAACTCGGCCTCGATGAGGAGGTCATGAACTACATCACGAGCACCAACGTCGCGACCGGCTGGCATGCCGGAGACCCGCTCGTGATGAGGAAGACCGTAAGGCTCGCGAAGGGAAAGGGCGTTTCTGTGGGTGCCCACCCAGGCTATCCAGACCTTCTCGGCTTCGGCAGGAGGTACATGAAGCTCACACCGGAGGAGGCGAGGAACTACATCCTCTACCAGATTGGAGCCCTCTACGCCTTCACGAGGGCGGAGGGGCTTGAGCTCCAGCACGTTAAGCCGCACGGAGCACTTTACAATGCTCTTGTCAAGGAAGAGGAACTCGCGAGGGCAGTTATAGCGGGAATTGCTGACTTCGACAGGAACCTGATATTCGTGACTCTCTCCGGCTCAAGGCCGGCGGAGATAGCGGAAGAGATAGGCGTTAAAGTCGCCCACGAGGTCTTTGCGGACAGGGCCTACAACCCGGACGGAACCCTCGTCCCGCGCTCGAAGCCCGGAGCTGTAATCCACGACAAGGACGAGATAGCGGAGCGCGTTGTCTCGATGGTCAAGGACGGCGGCGTCAGGGCGATAAACGGTGAGTGGGTTGAACTCAGGGCGGACACAATCTGTGTCCACGGCGACAACCCGAAGGCTGTGGAGATAGCGAGGCACATCAGGGAAATCCTTGAGAGGGAGGGGGTTAAGGTAGTGCCTATTGGGGAAGTTGTCCGTTAGGTTTATCAT
>JAGHBN010000176.1 GCA_021160985.1 Thermococcus sp. | reverse complement strand
TCGCTCTTCCTGAGCTCAAGCGTCCTCTGCACCATGTAGCTCACGAGCTCCTCCTCGACCTTCATGATGTCCCAGAGGTCCATCCAGGCAGCCTCAAGCTCCAGGTGCCAGAACTCTGTGAGGTGCCTCCTCGTCCTGCTCTTTTCGGCCCTGAAGCTTGGCGTAAGCGACCAGACCTTTTCGAGGCCGAAAATGGCCGCCTCAAGGTAGAGCTGTGCGGACTGGCTCAGGTAGGCGTAGCGGTCGAAGTACTTGAGCTTGAAGAGAGTCGCTCCACCTTCAACGGCGCCTGTGACGAGTATCGGCGGAAAGACCTCGTACCAGCCGTCCTGGAGGAGCCACTCTCTAGCTGCTTGCATCATCGTCGCCTTGACCTTCATTATGCTCGCGACCTTCGGCGAGTGGAGGTGCAGGTGTCTCACGTCGAGCAGGAACTCCTCACTGGCGTCCTTGGTTATTGGGAAAAAGTCCACGTTCTGGATGACCTGAATACTGTCTGCTTGGACTTCCACTCCGGTGGGGGCCCTCGGGTCGGGCTTGACAGTCCCTTCAATTATAACGCTCGACTCGATACCGAGCTTTTTCGCCTTTCTATAAGCATCTTCGCTGAGCTCTTTGGAGAAGACCACCTGGATAATCCCGCTTGAGTCCCTAAGCACTATGAAGACTTTCTTTCCGACTTCCCTCTTCCTATAAACCCATCCGGCGAGCTTGACGCGCTTACCTTCCATATCGGGCTTAACGTCCGCGCAATAAACCTTATCAATCATCATTACCACCTCCAGAGGCTTTGAAATGGGCTTTATAACGGTAGCGATTCCGGGCTACCAACATCAGCAGAAGAGCCTCAATTTATCCAAAGGGGGAAGGCTTCCATTCTATGCTTGACGGCTATAATTAACGGCATGAACCTAACTCTGAAAGCTATAATTTAAACTCTTTGTTCTTATGGTTGTCGTTTCGTCATAGAAATGGAAGCTTTTCTAAAAACCTGATAACGTCAAGTGTTGAGAGTTTTTGAAGCTGTTGGAGATCGTCCAGTCCCAAAATAATTTTTGTTCAATATGGATAGATCTTCAATAACGAAATATTTGCCAGCATAATGATTACATTTTGACGAGTTGTAACAACTGTAGATCAGAAGATAGTAACATTTATATAGTAGTTTTCCCAAAATATCTAAGGGAAAATTGGATTATCTCTAATAATCATGGCAAGATGGGACTGTGGGGGGGGCATTCACATGTTCATCGATCCATTTGTAATCCGCTCTATAAACCGCAGCGAGCTCAGGAAAAAAATACTCCTCTATCTGGATGAGATATACCCCTCCCCCACATACCTTTCTGAGATTGCGCGGGTGGTCAGATCGGATCCTTCAAATGTGAAGGGCGCTCTTGTAGGTCTGGGAAACAGGTACAACGGTCACAGTTCTCTTGTGAGTCTTGGCCTTGTTGAGATTGTCACGGAAAAAGGCTTCAAATATTACCGGCTAACGGAATACGGGAAGCAGGTCGTCAAGCTCCTGAAGTCGTACCATTCTTACTATTCGAGGTATACATGAGGTGACGGGAATGAATCAACTGGTGGAGATAGTGGATAGGAACCTTGAGATGATGGTCAATTTGGCTCTTGAACATGTTCTCAGGTTTGGGTTGAAATATGGCATTTTCAGCAGACTTGCGAATGGGATGTCTTATGAAAAGTTGCTTTCGGCGATTCCAATCTTCAATAAGGGTTACCTGAAAAGGCTCGTAGATACCTACATCTCCCTCGGTTTTGTGGAAGAATCAGATGGTTTCCTTAGCATTTCCGACCTGTCATTCGGATTAAATTTAAGTGCAAAAGACCTCGAAAAGCTCTTCTCTGACTGGGTTCAGATAGTTGAGGAGCTTTACAAGATGGCAGATTATGCCTTCATATCTGCAGAGCACCCCAAGATACTCATGGACTTTGACAAGGGTGCGGACTTTTGGGACATGCGCCTTCTCATGGAGCTTAACAAGGCTTACAGGCAGCTTGCGGCTGATCTCCTGGGTCTCGAAGACGGCATGAATGTCCTTGACCTGGGTTGTGGTTCCGTATCCCCTGTGGAACTCGGTGAAGCTGTCGGTCCTAACGGGAAGTACGTGGGCATTGATTTCTCCCCGGGGTTGTTGAGTATAGCCAGAACTCGTGTAAGAAATGCCCGGATGGACTGGGTGGTTCTGCGGGAGATTGACATAAGGAAATTTGTGGTCAAGAACACCTATGATGCCGTGGTGATAAGCTTCGTCTTGGAATACTTGGAAAACCCCGGAGTGACAGTTAAGAAGGCTATCGAAGCCCTTGGGCCGGGGGGGAAGCTTGTTATAGTCGAACCTTTCAGAGATAACTACCCAAAGATAGCCGCTTTGGAGTTTTTTGAGAGTCTGACTAAGGAGTTCATCCGCTTTCCTAGCTGTAAAGATGTAATTGTGGCTATTGAGGAGAGTCCATACGATGTTAAGGTTGAACCAGTCGGCAACTCTGCCTTGCTGGTGACGCGTTTGGTGTAGTGGTTTTCAAATATTTTCCTCATTCTACCTTATGTCCTTTATCTTTTTGTTGTAGGATTTACAAATTCTACTGTTTATTTTTTGTAGTAGTACTAACCTACACATGTAGATACACACCTTTCTACATACCTACAAACAAAAAATCGATTTATATCCAAAGTGCATTAGAATATATTGCAAAATACCTAAGGGAGGTGCCAGGGTATGAAGTTGCAGAGGAAGAAGAGGGGTGCCGTCGGTATCGGTACCCTGATAGTTTTCATAGCCATGGTGTTGGTGGCTGCAGTAGCCGCCGCGGTTCTGATAAACACCAGCGGCTACCTGCAGCAGAGGGCTGAAGCAACCGGCAGGCAGACCACGCAGGAAGTTTCAACCGGTATAAAGATCGATGCAGTGACGGGTTATGCTGGGGGCAAGAACAACCTTACCTTGATGACGATACAGGTTTCCCTGCACGCTGGAAGCAGTCCCATTGACCTCAACCAGACCAAAATCTACCTTGACAATGGCGAGAAGCAGGTTGTTCTTGTATATGGAGGGAACAAGAGCACATTGACGGGAAGCATGTTTGACACTTCCCTTAATGGATGGAAGAATTCCTCAGGAAATGCCCTCCCAGGAACCCAGTTTGGAATCCTCATCGTCCAGGATGCTGACAGCTCTCTCACGAACAGTGACATACCGACCCTTACTACCGGCGACATAGCCCTGCTCACCGTCAACCTCACCGCAGTCTTCGGTGGCGTTGAGCCGAGGACCCCGATAACCATCAGGGTCGTTCCCGAGTTCGGTGCCCCAGGCTTCACCAAAGTTATCACCCCGACAGCCTACGGCCTCAGCAACACCGACAAGATAGTAGACCTCAAGTGAGGTTCTGCAGAATTTTTTTCCTTTTTCCATAAATTTCCTCGCGGGTGATCGGGATGTCATTTTCATACCTGAAGAACAAGTTCAAGAAGAAAAAGAGGGAGAAGACAGAAGACAACAGGGAGATAATAAAGCTCGACGAACTGGAGCAGGAAGCAATGGAGGAGACGATTCAGAAGAAAAAGGAGGAAGAAGAGCTAATAACTCAGGTTATGACGAGGATAAACGAGATTGAGAATGATATTCCCCGTATAAAGGTAAGTATAGACACCTTAAAGACCCAGATAAATGAACTCCGCGAGGAAATAAATCGGCTTGATAAAGTGATAAAGGATGTTATGGTCCTCTATGAGATAGTTTCGCAGCAGATTAATCCGTTTAAGGACGTTGATTCATCTAATCCACTAATTGGAGAGATCCAGGAGTTAAGCGAGGAAATCGAGAGATTAAAGGCCGAGATAGCCCAGATAAAATCTGACTTGAAGCTCCTTGTGATTGATGGTATGGATCTGGATGATCTGATATATGAAGTCATATCGGAGGGAGAGGCATGATTGCCGAAACCGAGATTGAGGAGAGGCTCAAGCGCCTCAGGGGGAAGGTTCCGAACTTCCTTGTTGATGACCTAAAAGACCGCCTTATGAAGAAGCGCGACATACTGACCCCGGAGCAGGTTGACAGGATCGTTGATAGGGTGCTTCGCACCTACGCTGGACAGATCGAGAAACTTTCCCGGCTTGACAGCCGCGTAGACGAAATCGGCAGGTATCTGGAGGAGATACGCGGCCACCTCATTAACCTGTCTCAGGCGGCTCAGGCCAACCAATCGCTGAGGAGTGAATCTCAAAATCACTCGGGAGGAGCCAGGATCGTGGAACCCGGGGAGCCCACAGGTGCAGGGGACATGGAAAGCCCCGAGGAGAAGTCTCTCGCCAGTAAACCCGGTCATGTGGAGGGAGCACCCGCTCCCGAACCTCTAACCGAAAATTCAACGGAGGTGGGATCCGTGGAGAAAGAGTTTGAGCTTTACAGGGGGTTTGAAATTCCCCCTGAAATTAAGGACGTCCTGGTCAGCCCCCCACACACCAGGGCAAGACTTGAGCACATCCCCAACGATATGATTTCAACAATGATGGCACTGAAATGGCTTGGCTTCCTAATAGACAGGGTTGGTATGCAGAACCTCGAGGATGTGCTCGAGTTCTATTACCAGATAGGCTGGATTTCAGAGGAGGTGCTAAATACTTTGCTCAGGTACGCCGAGGGCATAAGGCCTCATAACCGGGAACCCGACTGGAGACCGGACGAGAAGCTCACGATCCAGGATCACCTCGTCTCGCTGCTCTTCATAGAGCGCCTTAGAGGGGTCAGGATAACCAGGGAACTGATGGATGCCATAGAGAGAGAAATGCGGGTGATAGGCAGGGTGCTGGACGACGTGTACGGAGTTTAGGGGATTCCTATGGGGCTCAGCGTACCAGCAGCCTTCGCTGTGCTGCTAATGGCAACCCTTGTCTCATTTGGAGTTCTCTATGTATCGAGTGAGAACGCATACTCCCTGATGCGTCATGCGGCAGAAGATTACAATCAGATGGTCCTAAAAGCGAAGACCTCGGAGCTTGAGCT
Organism: Thermococcus sp.; assembly: GCA_021160985.1. GTDB lineage: Archaea > Methanobacteriota_B > Thermococci > Thermococcales > Thermococcaceae > Thermococcus. The sequence goes on along the minus strand of JAGHBN010000176.1, from coordinate 7,923 downwards.
TACCGGGTACAGCTACTCAACTCAGCCAAACGTTACGGTCTACGACATCACTTTCAATATAACAAACGAAGGAAGCATCCTGTCGCCGGTAAAGTGGGTATACATATACAATGGAGGGCTGACGGGGTCGAAGGTCCTAACTTCCAACAGGAAGTACCTCCTGCCTGGAGAATGGATTGGTGTAACCGTTCAGAACCTCCAGAAGGATCGAACCCAAGTCCATTCCCTCGTGATAAGCACGGAGGTTGGATGTGCGCTGAAGATAAAATGGGAATGGATTGGTAATGCGACCAGCGGATCCCCCCAGGTGATTAGCAGTGCTTGGTACTGTCCCGTGGAGGGGTAATAATGGCGAGTTCGGTGATGTCAGAGCTTGTGTTGTTCATCGCCTCACTACTGGTAGCAGGCATGGTAGCCGGGGGTCTGTATGTGATTACTCAGGATATTTCGGATGGTATTTTAACGAAAGGCCAGGATGTTGCAGAGAATCTTCGCACTAATTTTGAGATAATCAACGACCCGGAGAACATTCCTGTTTCTGGTTCGGCATACGTTTTCTACATCCGGAACATCGGTAAAGAGTCCATCTCCTTTGATCCTAACTCCGTTGTTGTTATGATAGATGGCTCGATAATACCCCCTTCTAACCTTACTTTCGAACCCTCAAGCCACCTATCCCCGTATGAGGTTGGTAAAATCTACGTTCCCACCACTTTCGTATCACCCGGTTATCACAAAATCACGATCGTCCTCGATACTGGAAAGAAAAAATCTCTCGTGTTCGAGGTGGGGTGATGACCATGGGCAGCCTCCTAAATATACAAATACCCAACGACGAGCTTCACAGGCGCCTTGGAGGGGGGATTCCAGCAGGGAGTATAGTCCTAATAGAGGGGGATAGGGGAACTGGCAAGTCCATATTGTCCCAGAGACTTTTATACGGCCTTCTTAGGAACGATTATACCGGAACCTATGTCTCCAGCCAGTACACTACCCCTGAATTCATAAACCAGATGGACTCTCTAGGTTACAGTGTAATCCAGGATTTAATTAAAAGGCGTCTAATTTTTGTCTCACTCTATCCGCTCTTGGTTGGAGTATCGGACAGGCGAAAGTTCCTTTCAAGATTCGTTAGCGAACCTATGTTGTGGAAAACCGACGTGGTTATAATAGACTCCCTTTCGGCCCTGCTTCCATCCGAGCTCGGCAGGGAGGAGGTAAGGGCTTTTTCGCTCCATCTGAAGAGATTGAGTTCCCTTGGAAAAGTTATCGTAATGACTGTAAACCCCTCCGACATAGATCAGGAGTTTCTGAAAATCCTAGAGGAGGCGTCGAGCCTTCTCATAAGGTTAAGCGTAAAGGTCTTTGGAGGAGACCTAAAGCACTCTGCCACAATAGTCAAGTACAATAACGCCGTGGGCATCTTCCAGAAGATAATTCCGTTCAGGGTGGAGCCGAAGGTTGGATTTATTGTCGAGATAGCTGCGGTGGTGTGATATGCCGGTCAGAGGGGACGTTAGCGACAACATCGAGGTTGCAATGGCACGGAATCCTCACCTGCGTAGATACGTGGAGGAGTTCGTTAGAAAAACCGGCAAGTTTCCGGAATTCCACCCCCAGCTCAGTAGAGACATGAAGGAGATCAAATATCCGAACATACTGTATCCCGTTGGGGATCCAATATTCATACACATCTATGGGGATCTGAACACTGAGAGGAGGTATATAGTCATTGAACCGAGGATAACCCGGCCAGAGGAGGAGCAGAAGTACGAAATTCTGAAGGATAAAATACTTGAGCTGGCGCCGGAGAAAAAGATTCCTGAGGATGAGGATGAGTTTGAGCACTTTCTGGATGGTTTGGTGGACGAGGCACTGAAAAAAGTTGGAGGGGGGCTTTTCAGCCGCAAGAGGGTCTCCTTCACGGCCGAGGAAGTAGCTAAATTTCGTTATCTCCTGAAGAGGGACATCATTGGAATTGGTCCCCTCGAGCCCCTCATGCGTGACCCTTACATAGAGGACATACACATAATAGGTGCAAACCACGTCTCTCTCATCCACAAGGTTTTTGATGCGCTGGAGACCAACATAACATTCGGCGACAATCTCCGCTTGGCGGACTACTTCAAGAACCTCAGCGAGAGAATTGGAAGGCCTGTCAGCGACAAGAACCCGATAGTGGACGGAACCCTGCCCGACGGTTCGCGTATCAACATCATTTACTCACCTGACGTCAGCATACAGGGGCCGAGCGCCACAATTCGTAAGTTTTCGGCGACTCCTCTGAGTGTCGTACAGCTTGTCAAGTGGAACACATTCTCCGCTGAGGTGGCTGCCTATCTTTGGCTGGCCCTCGAGTACGGCATGAGTGTCTTTGTCTGCGGTGAGACGGCTAGCGGAAAGACCACAACACTCAATTCGATCATTCCCTTCATAAAACCTGACGCCAAGGTCTACACTGCGGAGGATACCCCAGAGGTTGTTGTTCCGCACAAGAACTGGCAGAGGCTCACCACCAGAGAGCGTGGTCCAGAGGAGAGTAGGGTTACACTCTTCGATCTCCTGAAGGCGGCCCTGCGTTCGAGGCCGAACTACATCATCGTCGGTGAGATCCGTGGAGCCGAAGGAGCGATAGCGTTCCAGGCAATGCAGACCGGCCACTCGGTCATGTCCACATTCCACGCCGGCGACATCAAGAAGATGATACAGCGTTTCACTGGCTCGCCGATAAACATCCCGGTCACGTTCATAGACAACCTCAACATAGCCCTCTTCCAGCAGGCGGTCTACGTCCGCGGCAGGTTCCTGAGGAGGGTTCTGAGCGTCGTCGAGATTGAGGGCTACTACGAGGAGCTCGGCGGTGTCGCGACGAGGAACGTCTTCGAGTGGGACTCGGTGACGGACAGGCACATCTTCCGTGGAATGAACAACTCGTACATCTTGGAAAGAAAAATTGCAGAAGTGGCTGGCTATGAGGACCCGAAGGAGATATACAACGAGTTATTCCTGAGGGCGAGGATAATTCAAAGGATGGCGGAGCTGGGCATAACGGACTACTATGCTGTTCACCGTGAGATCAAGGCCTTCTACGAGAAGGGAATCGAAGGGCTGAGCTTCAGATTGTGAGGTGGTAGCATGACCAGTGGAAAATCGGGAGTGCTGACGCGGTCGGGCATTACAATGAAAGAGTACTTCAGAAAGATTCTGCTGCCTAGCCTAGGGGGGGCCATGGCTCTATTTGCAGCGGTCTCAGTTCTTAGGAGCTTTGTTACTCTATCCAGATCGATAGCTCCCGTCCTTTACGCGATCCCTCTTCTCCCTCTAATCTATGCCGCCGGATACCCTTACGCCAGGATCAGCAACAAGAGGGTTCAAATAAACTCCAAGATTCCCTTCTTCGCAACGTACTTTGCAGTTCTCTCGACGAGCGATGTGGGTAGAAGCGAGCTCATTTGGAATCTGGCCACCGAGAAAATTCTGGAGCCGATAGCGAGTGATATGAAAAAAGTTTACTACCTCATAGCCAAGCTCCATAGGGGAATGCCAGAGGCTCTAAGGTTCTTGGCAAGGAGAACGCCCAGCAAGGTCTTTGCGGACTTTCTTGACCGGCTGGCTTATTCCCTCGACAGCGGTGTCGAACTCAGAGATTACCTCCTGCAGGAACAGAAAACGGTTATGGACGACTATGAGACCTTCTATGAGGGAACTCTCTACGATTTGGACGTGTTTAAAGAAGTTTATTCCTCTCTAATAATCTCGGTAGTCTTCATGGTGACTTTCATAATTATTGGCCCAATACTGACCGGCCAGGACATCGTCAGCCTGAGCGCCTTCACGTTCGTGCTCGTCCTTGCCACCGAGATTGGAATAATGCTTGTCATAAAGTACAGGATGCCGGAGGACAAGATATGGGCCGACTACGCCATGACCTCCGAGAGGAAGGCTAGGTTCCTAAAGGCCGCACTCGTGTCAGTTGCCGGCATTGCCGTTATGGCAGTCGTGGTGGCGCTCGTATTGAGGCCAAGGTTCAACCTTCCACTTCTCATGCAGGCGGCCATAGTCCTCACACCACTCATATATCTGGGCAAGGTGTTGGATAAGGAGGAGAAGACCATCCTCGTGAAGGACGAGAACTTCCCCGCCTTCATGAGGAGCCTCAGCTCATCGCTGGCGGCCAGCGGCGCCGCCCTTCCCCTAGTGCTCAAGTACCTCAGCGCCCACGACTTCGGAGTCCTCACCCAGGACATAAGAAACCTCTACCGCAGGGTCTCGATGAGGATAGACAACAGCAAATCCTGGCGCTACTTCACGATAGACACCGGGAGCTGGCTCATAGGCATCTTCTCGGATATATTCAACAAGAGCATAAGCCTCGGTGCTGAGCCGGACTACGTTGGAGTGGTCATATCGAGGAACTTCGAGCGTCTGGTGAGGCTCAGGAGAAAGCGTGCCCAGAGTGTGGCAAGCTTCAAGGGTGTTATCTATGGCATAACGGGCGCTTTTGCCTTCTCGGTTGCGGCCGCGTTTCAGGTTTCGGTTTACATGAACATGCTTTTCTCCAACCTGGAAATCCAGGGAGACTTCCTCCAGAATATAATCTTTGTCCCGTCTAAGAGCGGTTTGGAGCTGACTGATTACATCCTTATGGTTATTCTTGTAGTCCATTGCCTCCTCTCAGCCATTTCGATAAAGTTAGCTGACGGCGGACATATGGGGATCACGGTTTACTACTTCGTGGTTCTCTTATGGCTGGCAGCTCTCGGCCAGTACCTGGGAAGCGTTGTGATGGGTAAGATGATGACGTTTTCCTCTCTAACCGGGGTGGTTGTAAGTTCCTTGGGGGTGATACCATGAAAAGACTGCTAGTTTTGGTCCTGGCGTTCGTGTTGCTGCCCGGTGTGGCAGCTAGTTCCTCTATAACCGGCTGGATTCCGTTCCTAACCAAGGTAGGGGTTGAGGGAAACGATGTCATCATAAAAGACCTCTCTCTAAGCGACGGTTCGGTTCTCCTTTACCTCAACGGTCATGGCACGGAAGTAGTTCCCCGGGGCAGAAGCCTTCTGTGGGACGGTTATTCGTTATCCTTCCACAACACGATATACTCGACAGAGATGTCCTATCTGAATCTCTCTTACTCTTTTCCTTATCTCCTTGAGGGAGATAGGCTCTTCGCTGGGAATTACAAGGTTCTCCTGAAGTCAGTGAGTGAAAAGGGCGCCACCTTGGTTGTTTCCGGCGGGGAGAGTCCAAAGGAGATTTACTGTGAAGCCGGGAAGGAGGTTTCCTATGGTGATCTCATCATATCCCTGACGCCGATGCCAGTTCTCTTTGACGGGTATCTGGAGAAAGGCAAAAAAGTGTCTGTGGGGGAGTGGGACGTTCTGTTCTATAGTTACAAGGTCTCATCAGAAAATGAAAAGCTGGTTGAAATGGTCGACATACGCGTAAGCGGCAAGCAGTATCTGGCAAAACCCGGTGAAACGATAGAAGCTGAAGGTTTGGTAATTTCCGTCGGCGAACTGGTGGGTTCGGACTACTTGAAGGTCAACATCCGGCTAAAGGGTGCGTACATCCGTGTGAAAGTCCGCCCCTCCTTCCAGGGGTGGGTTCAGGAAGGTAAGACGGAGAAGCTTGGTCCGTACTTGGTAAGGGTGGATAAAGTCTTCGTTGACAGCGTCTATGTTTCTATAATGAATCCCTGCGGCGGGATCATCAGATCCAAGCTGATAAATATCGGGAACTTCATCTCTGGAATGTATTACGGCGGCCTCCTTCTGGGCGCCACGGCCTCTAGAAAACGCAATGGGCTCACGGAGGTTTATTTGGTGGCGTTCATAGATGAGCATAAAGTTCCCAAGATAGACGATGTTGCGTTTCTGAACGTTTCTTTACTTGCCCCCAGTAATGTCACCCAGTTCATACCGTTCGATGCAAAGGTAATAATAAAAAATGAGGGTCCGAGCGGCATTAAATACATCCAGGTTGGTCTCAACTTCTCTGAGGGCTTTAGAGTTCTAGAGGACTATCCGAAGTATTTTGAGGAGATTCCTAAGGGCAAGAGCGTCGAAATTCCACTGAGAATACTCCCTGAGAAGGCTGGAGACCTCTCACTTGGCAACGTGGTCGTAAAGGGCCACGTCCCCTACGTCCTCTCCTGTTATGGAATGGGAGAATTGAGCTTCAGCTCAGAGAGCAGAGTCATCCACGTTGTTCCAGCGGATATTAACTACCGCGTAGAGGTCTCGGCCTCGAACGGCAGTATTGGGGAGAGGATCCCCATCAACGTGACGGTGGTGAATAAGGGAGGAGCAGAGTTTCCGTTTACACTCACAATCGCCCTTCCAGAGGGTTTCGCTTACTTGGCCGAGAACTTCACTGCCCATGGGAAGTGGCTGACGAGGACTGATACGCTCGTCCCAAACGGGAGTGGGGAATACTCTGTCACGGTAATCCCTTTGGTTCCGGGAGAATATGAGATAATCGTGGGTGTTGAAAGTCTCGGAAAAGTATTCTACAACTCCACGATTATCAAAGTTAATGACAAAGTCAGCAACATTTCAGAAAACTCGTCAATGAAAATTTCCAATGAGGTTAGCAATTCCACTTGCGAGCCGAAAGTCGTGACGGAGGTCATCAAGGTGCCGGTTCCATGCAACGAGAGCAACGTGACGATGGCGAGTTCTGGGGAGGGCATGTCCTTGAAGGAGAAGTTCATCTACATTGGGGGCTCCTTTGTGGGGGGTATCATCTTTATCCTGGTACTCGCGTGGATAGCGGCGAGGATGGAGGAGGAGTAACCCAAAGGTTTAACTGGAAGTTCGTTTAACTCCAGCTGGTGAGTGTATGAGGGCTCTGCTCGGAAGGGCCGTTGACGGGGAAGGCCCAAGAGGGAATATAGCGGTGATAATAGACGGGCCAGTAATCAGAGACGTCGTTCCTGCCGGCGATATTCATCAGTATGACGTCGATGAAACTTACGGCGGTGATGGCTATCTCATTCTTCCGGGCCTGGTCAACGCCCACACCCACGTGGCGATGTCCAAACTTCGCGGACTTGGTGAAGACCTGCCGATAGAGCACTGGCTCAAGGAGGTTATCTGGCCTGCCGAGCTCAACTGGACGCGCGAGGAAATCCGCCGCTGGGCGCTCCTGGGGATGGCGGAGGCCCTGGCCAACGGTTCGACGACGATAAACGACCACTACTTCTTCGCCGACGATATAGCCTTGGCCGCACGGGAGCTTGGAATCAGGGCGTTCATCGGTCAGACCGTTATGGATACTATTGATTTCCCGATAGCTGCGCCCGAAGAGGGCTTCCGATTTTACAGGCAGTGGGAGGGAAAAGACGAACTCGTCAAGCCCACCTTAGCTCCCCATGCAACAAACACGGTCTCACTTGAGCTCATGCGAGAAATCGGCGCCTTTGCACGCGAGAGGAACGCTTTGCTTCACGTCCACCTCTCCCAGAGCAGGGAGGAGGTGAGGACAGTTAAGGAGCGCTACGGGCTGACTCCAGTTGAGTACCTCGCCGAGGCCGGTGTTCTCCATGAAAACTTCATAGGCGTGCACGGCATTTACCTGGGCGATGGTGAGGTTAAGCTCTACTCTCGGAGCGGGGCTACCTTAGTCCACTGCTCCCTCAGCATGGCGAAGCTCGAGGCGGCGATAGCGCCGGTAATGGAGCTCTTTGAGAGCGGAACTAACATAGCCCTCGGCAACGACTCCCCGAATCCAATCGGAGTTATGGACATGTTCACGGAGATGCGCTTTGCGGCCGTGCTCAACAAGGTATGGAAGAGGAGAACGGACGTCGCTTCGGCCCGGGAGGTCTTCCGCTGGGCAACAGTTGGTGGAGCAGCCGCTCTGAAGCTTAAAGCCGGCCTCATAAAGCCTGGTTATCTGGCCGACCTCCTGCTGGTAAAC
>JAGHBN010000113.1 GCA_021160985.1 Thermococcus sp. | reverse complement strand
GTTTAAGGGGTGGTGAGGTTGTCGCTTCTACCCTTGGCAGGGATGTTCCTCTTTGGAGGAAAGAAGAAAGAAGAAAAAAAGATAGATGAAAAAACAGAAAGACTCAGAAGAGCCGTACAAGTTGTAGTATTGCGGCACGGAAAGGGACTGTACAGGATACTCGCGCGCGCAGACCCAGATGGCGACGAAGATCGTATAAAAAAATATTGAAACATCACCCAGCAGTTGGAAATCCAGATGTAACAGGAGAAGCATGGTATATAAAAAAATACGCCGAATACGATACTCCCGCGGAGCGCAGGATTCTTGCTACACATTATCCAATAATCCACGCGTTCTTGGCGCTTGCACTGGCCCACCACACGGGCGTGCACAACGACGCTCCGGGGTGGGCAGTAGAAAAAATTATGAGTGCGTTGTACGCAGAGAATAAGGACTATAACGCAATGAAAAGAGAATATAAGGACATAGCAAGGGCGATCGCATACCAAGCAAAAAAGCACGGCCTGACTGCCGACGAGGAAAAAACTAGAGAAGTTATGGAGCAAGCATTACTCAAAACGTTCAAAATCGTAGATAAATTACTCCCAGAAGTAACAGAAGAGCGATTAAAAATTGTAGGGCGGGCTCTTCACAAAGAGACTGACGATCCCTTCGTTGTTCTCCGGAATGCGGGCATCGACATAGAGCCAGAACTGGAAGAATTCAGGCAGTTCCTGGCGGAGATCAGCGGGAAGAAGATAGAGCCGCAAAAATCAACCGCGCCGTTTGTGAAGGGGGTTGATACTTTCACCGCTCTTTCTCAGGCGAAGCTCGAACTCCTCTCCATAATCCGCGGCCTCGAGTTCGCGGGCTTTTCGGAGGAGGCCAGAAAGAGGGCGGCCGAAGTGCTGAGGAAGATGAGGGAGCTCGCTTCCGGTGAGCCAAACGAGGAGAGGCTCCTCGAACTCGGCCTCTACGCCTACGCGCTGGAGGCGATAAAAGAGGGTGACCGCAAGAGGCTGGAGAGGCTGAAGGGCGTTTAAGCCCTCAACATTTCAAGAACCTCCTCGAAGGGGGCGTCCGTCTTTATCGCGGTCGGGGAGAAGTGCGTCCTCGTGGCGGAGTAACCGCGCTCCCTCAGCCTCTCAATTATCACCGAGACTTTCCTCACCTCAAGCCCGTTTCTCCTGGCGAGCGCGTGGGTGTCGTAGTGGAACGGAACGTCGAGCTCCTCTATGAGCGTCCTCGTGAACTCCGCCGTCTTTTTGTGGGCAGGTTCAAATCCCTTCAGCTCCTTATCGAGTTCCTTTGAGAATCCTTCATCCTTCAGCGGGCCGAGCCACATGGGCCCTGCTGCTCCCGGTTTCTCCGGGAGAAAACCTTCTTCGTAGGTGGACCTTCCGTTTCCGTCCTGCCAGAGGTAGCCGAGCCTGGCAAGACTTTTGTCGGCCTTTCTCGCCCCGCTGCTGAGCTTCAGGAATGCCCGAAAGTAGTGGTCGCGGTAGTAGGCGAGCAGAACTTCAACGCCGAGGTCGTACTTGGCCGCGTATCTGACAACGGTGCCGATGAGAATCCTCAAGCCAGCTTCGTGGCACAGCTCGCCCCTTATCGGCTCCGCGAGGTACTTCCTGAGGCAGGCGTGTTTATATGCGCCGCAGAGGACGCCGGTGTCGGTGGCGGTGACCGCTAAAACGCCCCTTCTCTTCACGCTCCTCAGTGCGGTGTCGAGGAACTCTACCGGGGATCCAAAGGGGTCGAGGTCTAGAAAGTCAAAGTAGCGGAACTTCTCGGCCATAAGCCGGTTGGCATCGTCGAGGTTGGCCACCAGCCGCTTTTCTTCCTGAAAGGTGACCCTCCTCTCGCTTATTTTCTTTCCCTCGGCCCCGAGGTTCAGCTGGAGGTTTTTGAGGATCAGATTGAAGGCCTCCTCGTTTATGTCGTTGAGCCAGACCTCCTCCGCGGGGGTTTCGAGGGCGTAGCGGATGCCCCTGACCCCTGTTGCTGAGAGGGCATCCAGCACCTTTTCCGGCTTCAGAACCCGGAGGACGAGGACGCTTGTATCCCTGTTGAGAGCCATCAACGGGTTGTAGAAGACGGGAGCGTCATATATCCTCTCAGCCTTTGGGACAAGGATTTTCGCAAGACCTTCTCGCACCTGGATGAACTCCATTCTCTCACCGGAGAAAGAAAAGGTGGGGACGTTTAAAGGATTTCGACGTAGTCGCCGAGGGCCTGTCCCGGAAGTCCGGGCCTGAAGTAGGCCTTGACCTCGCCCCCCTTGCCGTGGGGCCTGAGAATCTTGCCAAGCATTTTCCTGCCGGTCGGTGTCCTCCAGACGACCTTCCTGCCGATGAGGCGGGAAGCTGCCGCGCGGTCGTTTACGTCAAGGGGCTTCAGAATCATGTGGTGGTTGTCTTGGTGCTCCTTCGTTCCGGCGTAGGCAAGGACGATGGCCTTTCTCATCGCCCTCACCTCCACCGGCCTTTTCTTTGCAATCCCCGTTTTTAAGCTTTATCCCCCTTCAGGAAGCAATCTAGCCCATCATCTATGTCGAGAACCTCCCGGAGGGATTTAATTTTCATGAAGTTCTGGCGCTCGAAGAGGAGGGGCACATCGCTCTTGTAGGGGGAAGCCTTCTGGACGAGAAGCGTGTTGTCGTCGAGGATGTATGTGAACCTGCTCGGGCTGTCATCGACCCAGACAAAGGGTTCGTCTGGATAGAAGCCGCGGAGGGTCTCAAATTTCTTGAGCATGTCCTTGGTCCCCCTGAAGGTTATCACTTCGTCGAATTCGTCGTACCAGTCCGTCTTCTTCATGAAGATGATTTTTCCGCCGGGGTACGTGTGCTCGCCGGAGAAGCTGATAACATACCGTCCGCGTTTTCTCAGCGTCCGGATGACGTTCCGGGAGTGGGGGAAGTCCTTGATGTATTTTGGCATGAGCTTGTAGTACTCGTGAATCGTCCCCTGTGCAACCAGTTCGTGGATTACTCCGAGATACTGATAAGTCAGCTTCCCCTTGATGAAAAGGAAAAGGGCCTTGTAATAGTCTTCGTACAGGTCGCTCTCTATTACGGCAGGGATGGTTCTCTCTATGGCCACCCTGAGGGCTTTCTCAACAGCGCCCGTGCTGTCCACGAGGGTTCCGTCGAAGTCAAAGAGATAGACAACCATGTTTCAATTTATCCCGCTCAGGGTCATAAATATTGGTATGCCGAAAGGGTTTTATTATGAGGACTGTTAATGGATGCGGGTGGTTGCCTCATGAGGATATCGAAACTCCAGGAATTTATGGCTGAAAAGGAGCTGGACGGCGCTGTAATAACCTCCCGGGAAAACCTCTACTACTTCACCGGAAGTGCTCCCGTCCTTGGAGGCTACCTTGTCGTGACGCCTGACGACGCGATGTTTTTTGTTCCCGAGCTTGAATACGAAGAAGCGAGCGAGACCTCAAAAGTTCCCGTTGAAAAGTTCAAAACCGGAAAGGAGCTTTACGAGCGCCTCTCGAGTTTCGGCATGAAAAAGGTTGGCATTGAGGGGAAAACAAGCTTTTCCTCGGTCCAAACTTTCCGTGAGAAGGTGGGGATTGAAAGGTTCGAACTGCTGGACGAAGTGATAAAGGAGCTCCGCATAATCAAAACTCCCGAGGAGATAGAAATCATTGAGGCCGCGTGCAAGATAGCGGACATGGCCATGATGGCAGCTCTGGAAGAGATAAGCGAGGGGAAGCGCGAGAGAGAAATAGCGGCAAAAATGGAGTACGTCATGAAGATGAATGGGGCGGAAAAGCCTGCGTTCGACACAATAATAGCCAGCGGGTGGCGCTCGGCCCTCCCGCATGGAGTCGCCAGCGACAAGAGGATAGAGAAGGGAGACCTGGTCGTTATCGACGAGGGGGCGCTCTATCACCGCTACCACTCTGACACAACCAGAACGATTGTGCTCGGAACTCCGACCGAGAAGCAGAAGGATATGTATCAGGCGGTTCTTGAGGCCCAGATGAAGGGTGTGGAAGCAGCGAGGCCCGGCATCACGGCAAAAGAGCTCGATACTATAGTCCGGGAAGTTATAAATGAGTACGGCTATGGGGATAAATTCATCCACTCCACGGGCCATGGACTGGGCCTGGAGATACACGAGTGGCCGCGCGTGAGCCAGTTCGACGAGACAGAGCTCAAACCGGGAATGGTGATAACGATTGAGCCGGGGGTATACATCCCCAAGCTGGGCGGTGTGAGGATAGAGGACACCATCCTCATCACGGAGAACGGCGCCCGGAGGCTCACCAAGACCGAGAGAAATCTTATCTGAGCCCTTTTTATTCCCTATTTGGTGAAGTTCGAGGCATTTTAGCTCTGGTTGGAGGCAAGCTTTTTCATCCGCACCCTCGGAGCGGACATGCGGAGATTGAGTGCACCCTCAACGCATTCCATAATGGGAGAGATTTCGTGTGACCTGGCAACTTTTTAAACCGTCCCGACTATTCCCGTGGGGGTGAAAGGGTGCAGATACTCCACCAAGATCCCAAGGAGGGCAAGGTCAAGGTCAAAGCTGAGACGCTCGACGACCTCTGGCACCTGTACCACATCATCGACCCGGGCGACGTTGTTTATGCCAAGACCCTCAGAAAGCAGAGCCAGCGCGCCGATTCCCTCAGGGCTGAGAAGGTCGAGGTCATTCCAGTTTTTCTCGGCGTTAGGGCAGAGAAGATAAACTTCCACAAGTTTGCCAACCAGGTTCGCGTTACCGGCCCGATAGTCTATGCCAGCAGGGAAGACGTTCCCCTCGGCAAGTACCACACGATAGCCATCGAGGAGGGCACGGTCGTAACCATCCAAAAACCCCGCTGGAAGGAGCACCACATCGAGAGGCTGAAGGAAGCGGTCGAAGCGTCGAAGAGGGCAAAGGTCATGATAGTCGTCATAGACGACGGAGAGGCGGACATGGCAGTAATCAGGGAGTACGGCGTCGAGATACTCAAGGGGATACGCTACAACCTCGGCGGGAAGAGGTACAGCACCAACCGCGAGAGCGAGGAGAAGAAGTTTTTCCACGACGTGGCGAAGAGCATGGAGGAAGTAATAACCCGCGAGGGCATAGAGAGGGCCATCGTGGCCGGCCCCGGCTTCGTCAAAGAGGAGTTCTACAAGTTCCTGCGCGAGAACTACCCTGAGCTGGCCAAGAGGGCGGTCATCGAGGATACGAGCGTGACCGGCAGAACCGGCATTTACGAGGTCATCAAACGCGGAACGGTCGATAAGGTCTACCACGAGAACCGCGTCGCCAAGGAAGTCCAGCTCGTCGAGAAGGTTCTCGAGAACATCGCGAGGAACAACGGATTGGCGGCATACGGCCTTAAAGAGGTCGAGGAGGCAGTGAACTACGGGGCTGTCGAGACGCTCCTCATCCTTGACGAGCTCCTGAAGGGAGAGCACAGGGAGAAAATAGAGGAGCTGATGGACGCGGTTCGCTACTCCCGCGGTGAGGTCGTCGTCGTAAGCTCGGAGCACGAAGGAGGGGAAAAGCTGAAGGCCCTTGGAGGTCTGGCGGCACTGCTAAGGTTCAGGGTGAAGTGAGCTATCCCTTACCGTACAGCTCCACGTAGGGGTCGCCCTTAAACTCCGGGAAGGGCCTTTCCTCACCCTTTTCCACGAGAATCCTCTCCTCGTCTTCAGCGAACTCTCCCAGCTCAAATGCAATAATTCCATTTTTATGTAACTCTTCAATTAAAGCAGCAACTTGATCCGGCGGCGTTATTGCTATCAGCGTCCCAGTTGAAGAAACGTTCCATGGCTCCAGACCGTAGAATTCAAGCACTTTCCTCGCAAGGGGGTGGAGCTGGAGCCTCTCCCCATAAACCCTGAACCCTACCCCCGAATTCTCCGCTATCTCGTGGAGCGCCGTTAGGCCGCCTTCAGTGGCGTCGTGCATGCCCCTGACGAACGGCTTAGCAATTAGAGCATCTGGAAGGACGGTCTCAAAGCGGTAGAGCTCCCGGAGAAGCTGAATTTCCCGGAAGGAGAGGAACTTTCTGAGCTCGTCCTCCCGGAAGTATGCCGCTGAAACCGCAAACTCGAGACCAACCTTCTCGGTCACGATTATTTTATCGCCCGGTCTCGCGAGCGGGAGCTTCAGTTCCTCTCTCCTCACCAGACCCATCGCGGTGGTTGTTGAAGTGGGCTCGGCCACACTGGGATAAACACCCGTATGTCCCCCGATTATTGCGCTCCTGTACTTCCTGCACTCCGCGTTTAAATCCCGCATCGTCTTCTCCAGAAACCCCTTCTCGCTCTCGGAGGGGAGGAGGAGATTGACCACCAACCATCTTGGCCTCGCACCGAAGACTGCAACGTCGCTCGCAGCAAAGTGGTATGTAAAGAACCCGAAGGTCCCTTCCGGGACGCCCAGTGTCGGGTCTGTGGCCACGAGTAAATAGCGTTCGTGGTCGTATTCAAGGACGGCCGCATCAAAGCCCTCCCTCGGACCGTACACAACTCTGACGTCATCTATCCCGGTGTTCGGAAAGATGACATCCCTCAAAATATCATTCCTCAGTTTTCCGGGCGGAAGTTTCATTCTCTCCCCTCCTCGAACTGTGAAACAACTTTCCGCACCTCATTCAGCGCTTCCTCGTCGCAGTCCCAGCACATTATTTCAAAGCTCGGGACGCGGACGCTCATGCGGACTTTCATGCGCCGGGCGATTTTGCTTATCTCGTAGTTAACTCTGTAAGCCAAGTCCATGAGTTCTGGAGTAACGGTTCTCTCCTTGTCGATATACTGCAAGGGACAGCCCTCACGCCACTGTCTCCTCCTTGCGTGCTCGTACATACGGTAGGGCTTTATTCCGGCTTTATCCGCAAGCGCCTCAACTTCCTCGGCCGTGTACTTGATGAGAGGCCGGATGAACGGAAGCCCTATCCGCGGAATCTCACACAGCCTTATATCTCCCTCGCACTGGTCGAGGAGGGCGCCTATGATTTTATCGTTGGCGTTGTCGCCCTTGGCAAGGACATCAAAGCCGTTGTTGAGTGCGAACCACCTGGCGTTCCAGATCATGACTTTCTTGCAGTTTATGCAGGCCGGTCCCTTTCTCCCGACCGCCTCGCGGAGAAGGCCCTCGGTGATGTCAACCAGGTAGTGCTCAACACCGAGCTTTTTCGTAAATTTCATTGCCCAGTTCAGCGTTTCCTTCCAGCTCCAGCGGTGGAAAAAGGTTAGTGCTGAAACGTCAAGTCCCGCCTCTGTAAGAAGGTATAAAGCCAGCGAACTGTCCTTGCCTCCTGAGAACAGCACTAAAACTCTCTTATCGAGGAGTTTTTGATCTTCAGCAAATTTTCGGAGTTCTTTGACCGCTTTTTTGATCATCATGAAAATGGGTAGAAAGCGGGCTTAAAAAAAGTAAGCCTCAAACCTTCTCGAGCCACTGCTCTGCGAGGTCTCCCACGATGGGGAACTTGTAGAGCTCACCGTTGTAAGCCTTGAGCATTCCCACTATCCACAGGATAATTGCCAGGACTGAGAGCAGTGCGTTGAACAGCGTCCCGACAAACGGAATAAAGCCCAGTATTATCTCGAGAACTGTGATGCCCAGAAATGTTATCGTTGACTGCATAGCGTGGAACCGGACGAAATAGCTATCTTTCTCGAGCAACAGAAATATTATCCCCGTGAGCCACCCCACGAGGTAGCAGAGCAGCCCCTCAATGTTTTCGTCCATACCCAGGGACGTCTTTTTTGGTTCTGTGGGTGGAACTTCCTCCATGGTAACACACCTCCGAAATTCAACTTGTTGTATTATCTCCAACCCCTTAAATACTTTTCTAAAGTGTTAAATCCTGTGTCTCCCCGGAGCACTCTGTTGGAGTGTCTCTAAACCCTTTGATTTCTGATTTCGAACCCTCTGATTTTGTTAGGCTCACCAAAGCTTTTTAAGGTCGTCGAGAGACTGATTATAGAATTAGGAAAACCTAACGGTGATGCTCATGATAGTGCCTTTAAACACACTCAGGCCTGGGGAGAGGGGCATTGTGGTGAACATCCTGGGAGGCTTCACAGCGAGGCAGCGGCTTGTAAGCATGGGCCTCACCCCAGGGGCAGTGGTTCAAATAATTGAGTCCCACCCATATGGGCCGATAATCATCTCGGTTGGCGGCGTCCGCTTTGCCATCGGCAGGGGAATGGCGGCGAAGGTAATGGTGCGGAAGCTGTGAGGTGTCGCTCATGATGAAGGTAATAGCGCTGGCCGGGAACCCCAACGTCGGAAAAACGACCATTTTCAACGCCCTGACGGGACTCAGACAGCACGTCGGTAACTGGCCCGGTGTTACCGTCGAGAAGAAGGAGGGAGTCTTTGAACATAAAGGCCAGAAGTTTCTCGTAGTAGACCTCCCCGGGACTTACTCTCTCACCACTCACTCTATCGATGAGCTTGTCGCGAGAGATTTTCTGCTCAAGGGGAGTGCAGACGTCGTTGTTAACGTCGTTGATGCCACCGCTTTGATGAGAAACCTGTTCCTCACGATGGAGATACTGGAGATGGGGCTGAAGAACGTCATTATAGCCCTCAACAAGATAGACCTGGCCGAAAAGAGGGGGATTCAGATCAACGTCAAGAGAATGGAGGAGATACTTGGCGTCCCCGTGGTTCCATTAAACGCAAGGGAAGGGATTGGAATAGATGAGCTGAAGGATAAAATCGTCCAGATGACCAGAGGGGAGATTAAAACCTCTCCGATAATTCCCAGGTATGATCCGGAGGTTGAACGCGAGATAAGGCATATAGAGGACGCCCTGAAAGGCACAGAACTTGCCAGGGACTACAACCTCCGCTGGCTTGCCGTAAAGCTCCTTCAGCGCGATGATGGAGTCATCAAGCTCGTCCTCAGACATCTCGGAAGCGAGAAGCTCGACGAGATTATGAGACACATAGGAGAGGTTGAGGAGCGGTACAGGAGGGCGATGGACCTCATAATAGCCAGCCAGAAGTACGAGTTCATAGACGGCCTGATGCACCGCTTTGTTAAGTACACCCACGAACAGGGGGAGACCCTTAGCGACCAGCTGGACAGGTTTTTGACACACCCCGTTTACGGCCTCCTCGCGCTCTTTGGTGTTTTCTACCTCCTATTCAAGTTTGTCTTCGCCCTTGGACTGCCCCTCCAGGAGGAGCTAGATGTGGTGTTTTCCAGCTTTGGCGAGTGGCTGGCACCGCAGATTGCCAACGAAACTCTGCGGGGGTTGGTGGTTGACGGAATCATCGCGGGTGTTGGCTCGGTGCTCAGCTTCTTTCCGCTGGTCTTTCTGCTGTTCCTGGCCCTCTCCATCCTCGAAGACGTGGGATACATGGCCAGGGCGGCAGTGGTAATGGAGCGCATAATGAGGAAGTTCGGCCTGCCGGGCAAGAGCTTCATCCCGCTGGTGCTCGCCTTCGGGTGCAACGTCCCGGCGGTGATGGCGACGAGGACTCTCGACGATGAGAGGGACAGAATTATTACAATGCTTGTCAACCCGCTCATTCCGTGCAGCGCCAGGCTGAGCGTCATAAGCTTTCTGGCTGGAGCTTTCTTTGCCAGCCACCAAGCACTCGTAGCGCTCAGCATTTACGCCACGGCTGTGCTGCTTGCCCTCTTAGTGGCTTGGCTCCTGAGCAGGTTCGTCGTCAGAGGGGAGGAAAGCCCCTTCATAATCGAGCTGCCGGAGTATCTCATCCCGTCATGGAAGACGGTGGCGCTCCACTCATGGGAGAGGAGCAAGGAGTTCATAAAGAAGGCGGGGACCATAATCCTGCTGGGCTCGGTGGTCATCTGGTACCTCAGCAGCTACCCGGTGCAGATGGGCACGGGGGGAAGCTACGCTGAGAGACTCGGCGCCCTTTTTGAGCCGTACATGAAACTCATGGGCCTTGACTGGAAGGCCGCTGTCAGCCTGCTGTTCGGAATAATCGCCAAGGAGAACGTTATATCTACCTACGGGATAATCTATGGGAGCGAGGAAGCCATAGCGGGGGCTATGACCCCCCTCCAGGCCTACGTGCTTGGAATGGTTACCACCCTCTACGTCCCGTGCATAGCCACAATAGGCGCCATCAGGGCAGAGAGCAACTGGAAATGGGCCGCTTTCACTGTGGTTTACATGATCGGCCTCGCATCGCTCGTGGGTATCCTGATATGGAACGTAGGAACGGCGCTGGGCTATTGAGGTGGTCGAATGCTGGAGAAGGTTTTGAAACTATTAGAGGGTGGAAAAGGCATAGATGAGATAGCCCGCGAGCTGAGGGTTCCGAAGGAAGAGGTAGTTGGGGCAATGGAGGTGCTGGCCGACCTCGGCTACCTCGAGCGGGTGGAGTCGGGCGACTCCTGTGCCGCCTGCCCTCTCAAGAGCGTTTGTCCCGGATCCTGCTTCCGCTTCAAGGGCAGGGTGTATCAGCCGGTGGATTTCAGGTTAGGTGGGGGAAAGGGTACATTTAAACCCTAATGGACCCCTTCCAGAACTTCTGTTTTTATGATGAAGCCGTGATTTTGATGACAAAACACCCCTGCGAATGGACTTAAACTCGAATTTTTCCAGTTTTTCACTGCCAGTTAAAACTGCCACTGTGGGTTATATATTTTATGGCCGTAAAATATATAAAACCTTTTGTGGAAGTGATAAACGGTGATACCATGAAAGCCGTGATTCTTGCTGGAGGATTTGGAACGAGGCTAAGGCCGATTTCATCCACGAGGCCAAAGCCTATGGTTCCTGTTCTTGGAAAGCCAAACCTTCAGTACATCCTTGAGAGTCTCGAGAAGATTCATGAGATCGACGAGATAATCCTTTCCGTACACTACATGCGCGGCGAGATAAGGGAGTTCGTCGATGAAAAAATGGCCGACTACCCCAAGGCAATAAGGTTCGTTAACGACCCGATGCCGCTGGAGACCGGCGGCGCGCTCAAAAACGTGGAGGACTACGTGGACGAAGACTTCCTTGTCATCTACGGCGATGTTTTCACGAACTTTGACTTCAATGAACTCATCAAGACCCACAAGGAGAACGACGGCCTCATAACAGTCGCAGTTACCAAGGTCTATGACCCCGAGAAGTACGGAGTCCTCGAGATGGACGAGGAGAACAGGGTCATTCACTTCGAGGAGAAGCCCCACAGGCCCCGCACCAACCTCGTCGACGCGGGCATCTACATGGTCAACAAGCAGGTTCTGGAGGAGATTCCGAGGAACAAGGAGGTCTACTTTGAGCGCGAGGTTCTCCCGAAGTACGTGGCCAAGGGGCTTGTTTACGCCCACAAGATTCCGCGCGGGTACTACTGGATCGACCTCGGAACGCCGGACGACCTCTTCTATGCCCACCAGGTCGCAATGGATGAAATAGCTAAGGAAAACGGCTACTTCACCATTAAAGAGGGTGCGGAAGTCCCGGAGGACGTTGAGATACAGGGCCCGGTCTACATAGACGAGGGAGCCAAGATTGGGCACAGGGTGAAGATAAAGGCATACACCTACATAGGGCCGAACACGGTGGTAGAGGATAGGGCTTACCTGAAGAGGTCAATACTAATAGGTCACGACGTCGTGAAGGAGGCGGCGGAGATCAAGGAGAGCATCCTGGGAGAGGGCGTTGTAGTCGGAAAGAACGTTATACTCAAGGAGAACGCCGTGGTCGGCGACTACGCGAGGATATACGACAACCTCGTGATATACGGGGCCAAAGTACTCCCTTGGAAGAAAGTTGAGGAGTATGAGGCATACATAAAGATAAAGCTCGACCCCACAAAGGTCAGGCCGGGAGTCACTCCGGATCGCTGCCCGCTTGGTCTGCCTGAGTGCATTTACAAGAAGTTTAAAGCAATCGCAGGGGAAAAGCCGCCCTGTGACGAGTGCATAGAGAACCAGTGGCTCTTCTGAGCCTTTTTAACTTTTGTCTTCCAGCAACGGCTTTTATTGACCGATGAATGTAACCCTCAGTACCTTATCCTCGGGTTGTATTCGAGGAGCAGGAGGCCGTTTTTGAATATCCTTATCGTCCCGCTTTCAGACAGTGTTATCGCCATTGCCTTTGTCAGCTTTGTTATGCCTGCGGCCGCGATGTGCCTGCTTCCAAGCCCCGGGGGAAGCATCAGATCAATGACCTTTGGCTCGACTTTCAGGTACCGTCCGGCCGCAACGATCCTCCCGTCCTCCCGGATGACAAAGGCCCCGTCCAGCTGGGCAAACTCCTTTATTATCTCCTTGCTGTTCCTTTCAAGGACGTTTATCTTGTGCCCCTTGAACGGGTTGGGGATCATGGGATGGGAGCGTTTCATCACCCTTCTGCTGTCCCCCACAACGAAGATCGTTCCTACAGGGGTTCCTTCCCTCCCTTCCACGCTCAGCTCTATCGCTATCTCAAGCAGCTTCTGGATGACGTCCTGGTTCTTGGAGAAGAAGCCTTTCATAACCGAAATGCCTTTCCGGACGGTCTTCACTCCTATGACGTTCTCGGTAACGTAAACGAAGTTTTCCCCTTCCTGGACAATGTCGTGTTCCATGAGAAAGGCCGAAATTAAGTTGAGGCTGTTGTCGAGATCGAGGGTTCTGGGGATCGAAACCCTCTTGACCTTTTCACCCATTTCGAAGGTGGAACCGACTATAACTATCGGGGTCTCGCTCTCGGGAAGAGACTCGGAACTAACTTCGAAAAATATAACGAGGGCCTTGGCATTGAGTTTGTTCACAAGATCCGTCGCTGTCTCCAGCAGGGTCTTGGGTGTATCTTTTGCCATATTCTCCCCATTCCATTTGGCTGTAGGTCTATAAAAACCTACTCCCCCGGAAGGGTTAAAACCAGGAACTGCCACCTAATTCTCGGGTGCTCTCATGAGGATTGTGGTTGCCATAACGGGTGCGAGCGGTGCAGTGTATGGGATAAGACTCATAGAGGAGTTGAAAAAAAGAGGGCACGACGTAATAGTCCTGGCCTCAAAGACAGGGCTCAAGACTGTGGAGTACGAGACCGGGATACAGCTGATGCCTGACTACATGGAAGACGACCTCTTTGCCCCTATGGCCTCAGGTTCACACCCCGTTGATGCCATGGTCATTGCTCCGTGTTCTATGAAGACACTCGCCGCCATAGCAAACGGCTATGCCGACAACATAATCACGAGGACGGCGGATGTGATGCTCAAGGAGCGGAGAAAGCTGATACTTCTGGTTAGAGAGACTCCGTTGAATATAATCCATATCCGAAACATGCTGGCAGTTACTCAAGCGGGGGCTGTCGTAATGCCCGCATCTCCAGGATTTTACATAAAACCCAAAACATTGGAGGACGTGGTAAACTTTATAATAGGAAAAATATTAGATATTCTTGGAATCGATCATAACTTATACCCACGATGGAGGGCCGAGAATGGCACAACTTGACGACCTTGATAGGGCCATCCTGCGTCTGCTTAAGGAGGATGCCAGACTTACCATTTCGGAGATAGCGGAGAGACTGGGACGGCCGGAGTCCACCATACATTTCAGGATAAAGAAGCTCCAGGAAAAAAACCTCATTGAGAGGTACACCATAATTCTCGGAGAGGATTTAAGGCCGAAATCTCTGGGGTTTTTGTACATACACGCCAGGACGCCAGTAATAGAGGACTTCTTGGAGAAATACATAGCCCACATAGTGAAGACGCTTGCAATGCTCCCGAATGTTCTTCTGGTGGCGAGGAGCGGCAGTTCCGGGGTGGTAGCTCTCATCGGCGCCGACAGCTGGGAAAAAGTCGAGAACTTTGTGAAGGAGACTATAGAAGTCCTGCCGGGCCTTGAAACTGTCGAGCTGTTCCCAGTTGACAGCTTTGAGAAAGGGGCTGGAATAGTGGGCTTCTTGGTGGATGTGTGATGGAGATTGAGATAAAATTCCGCGTGGACTTCAACGAAGTGAGGCGGAGAATAGCATCCCTGGGGGCAACGTTCGTCCGGGAGGAGATTCAGGAAGACCTTTACTTTTCCCTGCCCTTCCCGGAGCTCCTGAGGGTGAGAAGAATAGTTAATCTAGGCCGTTCTTTTCTCACGTACAAGCTCATAACTGACCCTGGAAGGAACGAAGAGTTCGACGAGATCGAGGTTGAAGTCTCGGATTTTGAAAAGACCCGGGAGATTCTGAAACGTCTTGGATTCAAGGAGGATGTGTGGGTCGGGAAGAGGCGGCTGGTCTACAGGCTCGGAAATGTGACTTTCGAGCTGAGCGAGGTCGAGGGGCTGGGGGCCTTTCTCGACATTGAGGTGCTGAGCGACGACATTGGGGCTGCAAAGCAGAAAATCTGGGAGATCGCGGAGAAGCTCGGCTTAACTGAAAAAGACGTGGAACCGAGGCTCTATCAAGAGCTTATAAAAGAAATGAAGGAAAATGCGGGGAGTTAACTCAGCGAGCCGTCGCGACAATCTTGATTATGTCGTTGAACTGTAGCTCGTAGTCTTCCCCGACGCGCCTCTTTGTCCTGGCGTTCACCGCGTAGAGGAACGTCTTTCCGAGGTCGGTGTGAACCTTGTAGGCAAGGTCTCTCGGCGTCGAGCCCTTCGGGAGAAGGTAGACGTGCGGCAGGACGTTGCCGAACTGGTCCGTGAGCTTGTTCTCATCCTGAACCGGGTAGACCGGTATGAGGTTGAGCAGTTCAAAGACGGCCCTGTTGATGACCTCCTGGACTCCGGTCGAGCCGAAGCGGTCGAGTACTTTCTTCTTTATGAGCATGAGGGCTTTCTCCTGCTTGGAGCTCATCGGTTTGAGGATTTTGAAGTCGCTTGAGCCCGGAACGTAGTCGATGAAGCCCGCTTTGGCGGCCTTTCTGAGGGTGAGCTCTGCAGCAGCGCTCGTCGGGACGACTATATACCCCCTGCTCTTCCCCTTTCTTATCAGACGCTCTATCTGGGCATCGGCGGCGGCATCGGCCTTGTTGGCCGCTATGATAATCGGCTTGTTGATTCTTCTCAGCTCACAAACGAAGGCAAGGAGGTCTTCATCGCTCCACTTGGTTGGATCTCCGGGAAGGCCGACCTTGTGAATCGCCTCCCAGACGTCTCCCTCGGTAACGCCTATTCCTGAAAGATGGTCCGCTATCGCCTGCTCAAGCTTCATGTGCTGGAGCTTTATCCTCTTAGCGAACTTCTCCCAGCCCTTCTTGAGTATCCCGTAAATCCAGTAGTCTACCTCCCTCTCAAGGAACTCTATGTCCTCGACCGGGTCGTGGTGGTCGGTCGGCTGTCCCTCGGCGTCGGTTTTGCCTGTTGCATCAATGACGTGGATTAGAGCGGACGCCATCCTCAGGTCGTCGAGGAACTTGTTGCCCAGACCGCGCCCCTCATACGCCCCGGGAACGAGACCCGCGACGTCTATCATTTTTATCGGTATCAGCGCTTTCCCGCCCCGGTACTCGTAGTTCTGGGGGTTCGGCTGACATCCAAGTTCCCTGCAGGGGTGCTCGGCTATCGCGTAGGTGACACCAACGTTGGCTTCGATGGTCGTGAACGGGTAATTGGCAATATCAACGTCAACGAGCGTAGCGGCCGAGAAAAAGGTCGACTTCCCAACGTTTGGCTTTCCGACAACACCGATTTCCATACTCACCACCGCCCTAACTTAGCGGGAGGGTTTTAAGGGGTTTCGGCCGAAAACTATAACTCCTCCTCTGCACATATTCTCCCGGTGAAACCCATGCGGATATACGTCCTCATCGAAGACTACTCCGGCTATGAAAGTCCCTTCTTGGCCCAGCACGGGGTCAGCTTCTTGATAGAGAAGGACGGGAAAGGGATTCTCTTTGACACCGGCCAGAGTGCCGATCCGATACTGCACAATATGGGGCTCCTCGGTATAGAGCCGAGTTCCCGCATTGACTATATCTTCCTGAGCCACTGCCATCACGACCACACTGGCAGGCTCCTGGGAATTCTTCGCGCCATCGGAAGGCGGGTTCCGGTCATAGCACATCCCACAATCTTCAGGAGACACTTCATAACAAAGCCATATCTCAGGGATGTGGGAGTTCCCTTCAGACGGGAAGAGGTTGAGGAACTCGCCGGGCTCTACCTGACTTCTGAGCCTTTGGAGATTGTGAAGGACGTGTACTCCACGGGGGAGATTCAGAACAGGGAAGAATTCGAAAGAACCGAGCTCGAAGTTTATACTATTGAGAACAGGAAGGTCATCAGGGACGAACTCATTGACGATATGAGCATGGTCGTAAAAACGAAGGATGGTATAGTCGTTGTCAGCGGCTGTAGCCACGCCGGCATAGTCAGCATAGTGAAGCATGCGATACGGCTGACCGGTGAGGAGCGTATCCGCGCGGTCATAGGGGGCTTCCACCTCATCCATGCGGATGGGGAGCGTATCGAGAGAACCGTGAGGGAACTCCGGCAGCTTGGGGTTGAAGAGGTCTATACCGGACACTGCACGGGAGTGAAGGCAGAAGCGGCACTCCTCAAAGCCTATGGCGGGGACTTTCACAAACTCCATTCAGGCATGATAATCGACATTTGAGGTGGAATTATGGCTCAGGGGGAAGAAAAACCCAAGATGACGCTTATAGCGTACTCCAGGGAGGATTTTATCACAAGGAAGATCTCCAGCGTGGAGGAAGCCCTGAACGTTGAGGGATACAACGTCATCTGGGTGAACGTCGATGATTCCGCCCTTGCACCAGAAGTCTTGGAAGCCCTTGGCGTTCAGGAAAGGGTTCTGAAAGCTCTGAAGAGAGCGGGCGGCCGAGCACGGGTTCTTGTGTTCCCGGATTATCTGTTTCTCATTCTGCACCAGGTCTATGAGATGGACGGCGGGCTGAAGAGGGAGAGGATAGGCCTCCTGCTCAAGGGCAACCTTGTGGTGACCCTGCAGGAGATGCCAGGAGACGTCTTCGACCAGATCAGGGAGAGCATCCGTGAGGGGGAGGGGCTCTTCAGGGAGCGCGGCGCGGACTACCTGCTCTTTGCCCTCCTCGAAGCGATAGTCGAAAACTACGTCCCGATAATAGAGAGGATCAGCTCGAAGATGGAATCCCTTGAGGCGGAGATACTCTCAAGGGGTGAGAAGGGAGTTCTGCACAGAATCCACGGCCTAAGGAGAGAGATACTCTTCATGCGCCGCACGGTATTTCCCCTGCTGGAGGCGTTCAGGAAGCTCGAGCTTGAAGGTGGAAGGTTCTTCGCCGAGGAGACTCAGAACTACATGGGGGAGCTCCACGACCACGTGCTCGAAGTCCTCGAAATCCTCGAGGGACAGAGGGAACTCGCCAACAGCCTCGTCGAGCTCTACTACTCCACGCTCTCGATGAAAACGAACGACATAATCAGAATCCTCACAGTAGTCTCGACGATATTCATCCCGCTGACCTTCATAACCGGCCTCTACGGAATGAACTTCCGCTACATGCCCGAGCTCCAATGGCGCTACGGCTACCCCGTAGTTCTGATTGTCATGCTCATAATCGCCATAAGCATGCTCGCATACTTCAGAAGAAAAAGGTGGATTTAGAGCTCATCAAGGCCGAGGGCGAGTCTCACAGCTTTTTCGGCTATCACATCGAGAGGGTCGATGAGGGGAACCTTCAAATCCTCGGGTTTCAGGGCGACGCTTACCTCGGTGCAGCCCGCTATGATTCCATCAACCCTGCGTTCAAGCTTTCTGGCCACCTCAAGGAGTAGCTCTCTCCCCCGCTCAATGTTTCCGGCCTTGACTCCATCGTAGATGGCCTCCATGACGCGCTCTTGGTCCTTTTTGCCGGGCACTGCTATCTGAATCCCCCTACCGAGGAGAGCGCGGTGGTAGATTAGTCCTTTTACCGTTCCGTCCGTTGCCAGAAGACCGACCTTTCTGAGCCCCATCTCCTTTATCCTCTTCGCGGTCTCCTCGATCATGCTGACGAGGGGTATGCTTACCACTTTCTGGATGGTCTCGGCAAAGAAGTGGGCCGTGTTGCAGGGCATTATGATGAAGTCGGCGCCCCAGCTCTCAAGCTTCCTCGCGCTGTCTATTAGCTCGGGCCTCGGGTCTTCGCCGTTTCCAAGGATAAACGCCGTCCTGTCCGGGATTTTCGGGTTGTTATAGATTATTATCCTCGGGTGGTCCTGGTCCCTCTTTGCAGGGGTCTTCTCGACTATCCTCCTGAAGAGCTCGACCGTCGCGAGGGGGCCCATTCCGCCGAGGATGCCGATGATTTTCTCGGCCATCTTCACTCCTCCAGCCAGACGGAGTCGTCTCCCTTGTAATTCAGCTTTACGACGAAAAGCCTGAAGGGCTCGTCGCGCTCGTTGATGACCCAGTGAACGGTTCTCGGCTTGACAAGGAAGATATCACCCGGTCTCGCGAGGTACTCGGTCTCGCCGATGCCCAGCCGAGCTTCACCGCTCATTATGCAGAACAGCTCGTACTGGTGGAGGTGGTAGTGCTTCTTAACCGTCTGCCCCGGCTTCACCTCGACTATCTGGGTGTATGAGCCCTTAGGAAGTTCGCCCTCGAAGAGCGGGAGCTTTCTGTAAGTGCCCCTGTCTATGAGGTTCTTGATTTCGGCCTTCATAGTTGGATGATAATCCCACATCGTTTTTAAGTTCTCTGTTGGAAACGATTGGGTTACAGTCAGAGGGGAAATTGAAAGAAACTAACGACGTGCGGCATCAATCCTGCCCTCAGGGGGATTACGGCTCAGAACCCAGGCAAGTATCAATGCAACAGGAAGGGCCGCAAGAACTGCGGCAATAGCGTCTTTCGAGTACTTGGGATATCCTGCTGCCATCGCCAGCCCAGCCAGGAGTAGCTCTGCACCAAAGGCTGCAGCCATTGCAACGTAAATGGAGGTCCTCTTTATCAGGAACAGGGCCCCGCTTACACCGGCTGGGAGCATTACGAGTCCGGAGCTCATCAAAAGGCCTTTCAAGACGTTTTTCAGGGGATCTTCCCAGAATTCTCCTGTGGAGAGGCCGCTGTAGTGGGCAAAAAGCATAATAAAAATGATAGAGAGGGTTGCGAGTGCAAGTTTCCTGTTATTCATGGGTGTTCACCTACGAGCCGTGATATTCACACCCAGTCCCCCATTCGAGGCAGTTATCCTCAACGCAAAAGATACAATTGGCCACGACACATGCGCTACATGCCAAACATCCAATAGGATTTATTAAACATATAGTTGCCCCTATTCCGCACACTGCTCCACAGTATCCTGCACTGAGACAACAATCAATCGCAGCATCCCTGTCATATGAGCAACAATACTCAGTACAAAATTCTCTATATCCTGAGCAGTCGGAATTGCTAGTACACTCATGTCTGCAATTGCTGAGTACCTTTACATCGCCTCCATTTACACTCGTTAATTTTGGCTTTAAATTATCTTTCGAGACTTCAATTAAGTATGCTTTTACTTTCACTCCTTGCACGGGCTTTGAGAACTCATACAGGGCTATCACGTGCTTACCGTCCTTCAGTGGGATACCCATGGCGAGCATTGTTATCTTTTCTCCATTGTACTCAAGAGTATGTTTCACAATTTTGACGTGAGAGTAATCAACGTCCCAGGGTTTTGCCAACTTCAAGAAATCCCTGTTCGTTGCGAGCTTGAAGAATACGTGGGCCTTTGACCAGTTTTCAGGCGTTTTTGTTACGGGCTTCACGGCCTTAAACAGTTTGACACAGCCCTTGACCTCGGGATACTTGGGGTAGCTGACCACGTAGGCTCCGTACGCTCCAACCAACAGCAACACTACAAACATGGCCAGCAGTGCACGCTTCCGCATCCATCACCACTCCAACGAGTTCTTGCGTTGGAGTCTATTCATTCATTATATATAACATTTTCGCTCGAAAGGAGTCCAAAAAGAGATAGTTAGATTTAGTTTATCATGCACAATAATAATTCTTACGACAATCCTTTCGACCCCCATCGAAAGGCTCAAAAGACTTTTATAGTTGTCCATCCCACAATGGATTGGACAAATGTCAACGGTGATGACCATGGAGGCACTTGAAAGGGCCCTTAAGTGGGCTGAAGAAAACCTGAAGGCGGACTACATCGAGCTACGCTACGAGGATTTGAGAAAGACCACGCTCGGCCTCAAGGACGGCGTCTTTACCAGCTTCACGGGGAAGCTCCACAGGGGCGTTGCCATAAGGGTTCTGGCGGACGGTGCCTGGGGCTTCGCCTCGACGAGCGAGCTCGATAACCTCGAAAAGAAGATTGAAGAGGCCTACAAGCTCGCCAGGGCGGCCGCTCAGACGAAGAAGGAGAAAATCCAGCTGGCCGAGGTAAAGCCGGTCGAAGACTTCGTGGAGAGCAAGATGAAGGTAAAGCCGAGGGAAGTGGACATCGAGGAGAAGGTTGCTCACCTGAGAGAGCTTGAGAAGCTCCTGAAGGAGGACGAGGCCGTCAAGAGCGTCCAGATTCGCTACGAGGACGGAGGAGGAAGGAAAGTACTCCTCACCAATGAGGGGACGAGGATAGAGTGGGACTACAACTACCTCTACCAGGGAACCTACGTCACAGGAAAGGCCGACGGAAAGCTGGCTATGGCGAGGGACAGCATCGGTGCAGTTGACTACGGCTGGGAGCTCATGACCAAGCACGAGCCGAACGAGAAGGTGAAGGAGAGGCTTCTCAGGAAAATGCACAGCCAGCTGAAGGGCGTCGCCCCGAAGCGCGGTGAGTGGCCCATCGTTGCCGGCCCGATAGTCGTCGGAATCATAGCCCACGAAGCTTTAGGCCACCTTGCCGAGGCCGACCTAACGATAAACTCGCCCTTCAAAGACCTCATCGGCAAGCAGATAGCCCCTGAGTACGTCACTATGAGCGAGCGCTACGTCGAGGGCGGCTTCGGAAACGACAAGTACGACGACGAGGGCGTTCCCGTTAAGGACATCCACATCATCGAGAACGGAATCCTGAAGGAGATAATGCTCAACCGCGAGTACGCGGCGAAGTGGGGCATGGAGCCGAACGGCCACGCGAGGGCCGAGAGCTACCGCTACCCGCCGATCATCAGGATGAGGAACACCATATTCGAGCCCGGAGACCACTCCTTCGAGGAGCTCATCGAGGACATCAAGTTCGGCTACTACGTCGTAGACTTCCGCGGCGGCCAGGCCCAGCTCAACTCAGCGTTCCAGGTCGGCATCCAGGAGGGCTACGTCATCAGGAACGGCGAGATAGCCGAGCCGATAAGGGACACCTCAATCACGGGCGTCGCAATAGAGGCACTGAAGAAGATAAGCGCCGTTGGCAAGGACTTCGGCCTCGAGGTCGGCTTCTGCGGCAAGGGACAGACCGCCTTTGTCAGCTCAGGTGGCCCGCACATGCGCTTTGACGGGGGAATTCTCATCGGGTGAGGTGGTGACAATGGAGAACCTCATACGCTACGCTGAGAAGCTCTTCGATGAGGTTGAGATTGCCGTTTACCGCTCGAGGGAAGTCAGCGCGAGCGTCGAGCTCAACGAGATTTCGATGGCCTCAACGAGGAGCGGTGCCGTGACGGTAGTCCGTGGAATAAAGGACAAGCGCCTCGGTTTAGCTATCGTGGACAGCGACGAGGAGAGGCGCGTTAAAGAAGCCATAGAGCAGGCCGCGAAGATGGCGAAGCTGAACAGCAGGGACGAGAAGTGGGTCTCCCTGCCGGAGCCGGGCAAGTACCGCGAAAAGCCGAGGCCGAACTACGAGCTCAAGGAGGCTTCCCCCGACCAGCTCGTCGAGATGCTCGTCCGCGGCATAAAGCTCGCCCGTGAGAAGGACAAAAACGCCATCGTAGTCGGCGGAGAAGGCGGCGTGGGCTGGGAGGAGAGCCACATAGTCAACTCCCACGGGATAGACGTCTTCCAGGAGGGCGGTGCGGCGTTCTTCTACCTCGAGCTGGTCGGCAGGAAGGAAGGCGTCGTGACGCCGGGCATCTTCGACTTTGACGCGAAGCGCAGCCTCGACCTCGACGTTAAGGGTGTCGTGGAGAGGGCCGTCCAGAAGGTCGGCTGGGCCTACAACGTGAAGGCCAGCAAAAACGAGGAAGTCCCAATAATCTTCGGCCCATGGGCGATTGCCGGGCTCTTCAGCTACGCGCTCTTCCCGGCCTTCAGCGGAGAGAGGCTCGTCAAGGAGACGACTCCACTCGCCGGAAAGGTTGGTGAGAAAATAGCAAGCGACGTCATCACGATGTATGACGACCCGTTCCACGAGCTTTCACTTGAACCGGTCATAGCCGACGGCGAGGGCGTTCCGACGAGGAGGAACGTCCTCATCGAGAATGGTACCTTCAAGGGCTTCGTCTGGGACAACTACTGGGCGAAGGCCTACGGCACGGAGAGCACCGGAAACGGGAAGAGGGATTTAAGAAGCGGCGGAATCAACATCGGCTTCCACAGCATGGTCATCGAGAACGGAAAGCGCTCGCTGGAGGAGGTTATCTCAGAAATCGAGCGCGGCTACCTCGTGGACGGCGTGCAGGGCGCCCACTCAAGCAACCCGGACAACGGAAACTTCGCCGTCACTGCAAACCCGGCATTCCTCATCGAGGACGGCGAGGTGGTCGGTTCGAGCGTCTTCCTCATCGCCGGCAACGTCTATGAGCTCCTTGGACAGGCCAGCGAGGTTACGAAGGAGCAGACCGTAATGCCCTCTAGCACCACAATCATAACGCCGTTCATCAAGTTCGAAAACGTGAAGATAGCCGGGAAATGAATTCAGCTCCCGGTCTTTACTTTTCTAACTTTTAGGGTGTTTTATCAAGAAAACACCCGCTTTTAAGCTCATGTTCTCTGCACAAAACATCGCTTCAAGACCCTGAAGTCAATCGCGATGTTGAACTGCCTTGGGGCGTAGGGACGGACTTTCCTCCGCTCAAGGAACTCGACCTCAAAGCCGAGCTCCCTCGCTACGGCCTTAATCTTCGCCTCGTGCTCCGAGAAGAGGTCTTCCTCCGGGCCGAAGCCGTAGTAGTGGACAACTCCTCCGTCCTTAACACTCAGCATGGCCTCCCTCAAAAAGCGGTCCGCGAACTTGGGGAGGTTCATTATGACACGGTCGGCTTCTAGTTTTCCGGTGACTTTTCTCACGTCCCCAAGGATTGGCACGACGTTGCTGGCTTTGTTCAGCCTGATGTTCTCCTCAAGGTAGCGTATCGCCCAGGGGTTGATGTCGCAGGCGAAGACGAGCTTCGCTTTC
>JAGHBN010000139.1 GCA_021160985.1 Thermococcus sp. | reverse complement strand
ATAACCTACAACGGAACTCTGTATGCAGTGATTGAGGGGGAATTCAATATCAGCGCCGCCCCCAGCATCATAGAGGAGGCCATGAAGGCAAACGGCGTCCTCCTGTTCAACGGGAAATGGTACATATTCCCGCGAAACGACACCGAAGCGCAGAAAGCCATAAACGCTCTACATGAGATATTTGTGGAGCACAGAATACCCTCGGAAGACCCAACTAGCACATCTCCAACCACACCTACCACGTCAAGCCAGAGTCAACCCCCCAGCAGTTCAAGCTCAACAGCGTACGAGACCCCCGGCACTTCCGAATCTCAGGAAGGCTCTGGAATCTGTGGGCCGGCCTTTGTGCTCCTGCTGGTCACAGTCCCCGTAATCCTCTTCAAAAAGAGGCGCTGACCTTTTGTTTTCAACCTTTTGTTTTAGAAATACCCAAAAAACCCTCCAACCAAGCCAATAGCATGAAGAGCGAGCTCAAGGCACTGACAATAATCCTTGCCACATCGTTTGGGATAAGTGCAGCCGCCTTGTATGCCCTGGGAATGAGTCATTTCATCCCCCAGTTTTTCAGCCTTGCAATAAGCGATTCCATTAACCCGTGCACGTTTGTCATATACACAATGCTCCTGATAGCGCTATCCGTTAAGGAAGTCTCCAAGAAACGGTTATACCTGATAGGTGCCTCGTTTGTTCTCGCAATCTATATCTCGTACTACCTTCTCGGCCTGGGACTCGTATACATTACCGGCAAGCTCCCCATATGGCTGGCGGGTGTTGCTGCAGTCGTTTTTGGAGTATACACCATAGTTACAGGCCTTATGGAGAAGTCCAGAATAGCAGATAAAAGGGGAGTGAGAAAACGGATCTTCAGCTCAGACGCGACTGCCGTTGGTGCCTTCACCCTCGGCATCATAGTTTCAACCACCCTCCTTCCCTGTTCCGCCGCCAGCTACCTCGTCTATACAATGCTCATTTCAAAGGCAGGCACCGCACTCGCCGTGATTCTCCTAGCCCTCTACAATGTGATATTCGTCCTCCCCCTCGTCGTCATTCTGCTGGCAATGGGCAGTGTCAGCGACAGTAAGAAGTTCTCACAGGCCATGGTCCGGCACAGCAGGGAGCTCTCGGTGGTGGCGGGACTCCTCCTCATAGGTATAGGAATATGGGTCTTTTTGACCGGAGGGCATATTTAGGCCCGCTCTTTATCGTTCTCTAAAAATCAATAAAATCCCAAAACCCTGAACAGCTGGAGCAGGGCACTATTTTGAACTCCCAAAATTTA
Source organism: Thermococcus sp. (assembly GCA_021160985.1). Lineage (GTDB taxonomy): Archaea > Methanobacteriota_B > Thermococci > Thermococcales > Thermococcaceae > Thermococcus. Next base: position 2,268 of record JAGHBN010000139.1, on the reverse strand, counting down.
GACTTCTATTTAATTCCATTATAATGCATAATTGAGCAGCCAGTCTGACTAATGGCCATCATGGATACTTTTGTACCTGTAGTGGCTCTCAACATACCACACCGCCCTATATAACACATTGACGTATTATCAGAACCTAATGAACACAAAAGGTTATATATAATAGCCAAGCAATAATTGATGTAAAAAATTTCAAGGATTAAATTTGGGGGTGAACCTGTTGGGTATTGTGAAAAAATACACCAGCATACCTCTGCCTTATAGGGTTGGCACTGCGTTTTTGCTGGGTGTTGCGTTTGGGCTGACCATCTGGTATTATGACATGGCGAACGGCAGCAATCTCGGCGAAACTGTGGCGACGTACATCTCGCCCTTTGGTGCAGTGCTCGTAAGGATGCTTAAGATGGTCGTCATACCGATAGTGTTCTTCTCGCTCATAGTCGGCTCCTCGGGACTTTCACCGAAGAAGCTCGGCAGGGTCGGAGGAAAGGTCATCCTCTGGTACATGTTCACGTCCCTCATAGCGGCCATGATCGGAGTGAGCATTGCCATGCTCATACACCCAGGAGAGGGTGTTGCTATTGACGTCGAGAAGCTGGGAAGCTCCATGGGCGAAGGGGGCCCGTCCATAACCCCACCGGCAGGCCTGACCGACCTGGTTCTCAGGATATTTACCAACCCGTTTGAGGCGCTGGCGAACGGAGAGTTCCTCCCGATAATAGTCTTCTCGCTCCTCTTCGGCCTCGCTGCGAGGGCCCTGCTCGACCACACCCAGAACGAGACCGAGAGAAAGCATATTCAGTCGATACTCGACTTCGCAGCAGGTGCGAACTCGGTGATGTTCAAGATAGTTTCATGGATTCTGGAGTACTTCCCGATCGGTGTGTTCTCGCTCGCGGTTGTCAACTTCGGGCTCTACGGGCCTTCGATCATCGGACCCTACCTGAAGGCGGTGCTGGGCGTCATCTCAGGAATCGTTGTAATGGTGTTCATCGTTTACTCAATACTCCTCTCCGTTTTCCTCAAGGAGAGCCCGATAGACTTCTTCAAGAGGGCCAAGGAAGTCATGATAACCTCGTTCTTCACCAGGAGCAGTGCCGCCACGCTTCCGGTTACAATCAAGACCGCAATAGAGTCATTTAGAGTGAAGAGGGAGCTCGCCGAGTTCTCCCTCCCCGTCGGTGCAACGATAAACATGAACAGAGTCTGCATACACCTGCCGATGTGGGCGGTCTTCGCAGCGGACGTCTTTGGCATCGAGCTGACGGTCGGCTCCCTGGCCATAATGATAATAACGACAGTTCTGTCCGCAATAGGCACAGGAGGAGTCCCCGGCGGAAGCCTGATGCTGCTCTTCATAGTCCTGGGGGCCCTCGGTCTCGAACCGAGCCGGATAGCGATAATCGTCGCCCTCGCCCTCGGAGTTAACCCGCTCATAGACATGTTCGAGACCATGAACAACGTCACCGGAGACCTGTGCTGTACGTACATCGTTGCCAAAAAGGAAGACATGCTTGAGTGATTTCTTTTTATCCCCTTTTATCCTCTTCAGCTTGCACTTCCGAGAACGAACATTATCAAAATTTAGAAGTAGGGGCTTTTGCATGGCCTAAAAAAGAAGATAATGAAATCAAAAGGCACCATTCCCAATTCCACATATCTTCGCGAACGGGCAGATGGAGCAGTCCTCGGTGTACGGCTTCAGCGGGGGCTCGCCCTTGACGGCCTTTGTTATCTCCCTGGCCTTATCCATGTCCTCGTCCTTGCCCTCAAGGACGAGCGTCACGCTGCCCTCCGCGCCACCGGCACCGCCGGCGGCTATCGGTATAACCTCGACACCCGCGAGTATCCTGTAAGCCTCGACTTCCGTCACGGGGTGGGCGTGCGGTATCGGCACAAGGGCCGCGTAGAGGCCGGTTCCCCAGTCGAATGAGTAAATTCCCGTGAGCTTGGCGCTCTCCTCAACAGGGGTCGGAACGAACTTCTCAAGGCTTATGGGCGTTATCGTGAAGACGCCCTTGGTTATCGTCCAGCCAAAAGTCCTGCCGATCGTCCCTCCGTCGGGGGCCGCGGCAAAGACCGCAACGTTCCAGTTGATGTCAATCGCGTTTGCGCCCTTGATGAAGACGTCCTCCGGTCCCATTTCCCTGAGCGCCTCGATGGGCTCGCCCTCGAAGGGCTTACCCTTGTAGAGGACGAGGTGCTTTGGCCACGTCTTCTTCGCGGTTACGCAGGTTCTCCCCTTGCTTATAGTTCCGACCGTCCACT
>JAGHBN010000136.1 GCA_021160985.1 Thermococcus sp. | reverse complement strand
GGCACATCATCATAGTGAGGAACGAGTCAGAAAAGTGGCGTCACATAGCAAACCTCTGCAGGGCGGAAGCGATGAGAAAGTCGAAGCAGGGCTATAGGGGCCAGACGATAGTCTTCACGTTCTCAAGAAAGCGGACGCACGAGCTTTCGGCTTATCTAACGAGCAAAGGCCTCCGCGCTAAGCCATACCACTCAGGTTTGCCCTATAAGCAGAGAAAGCTCACGGAGATGGAGTTTCTGGCCCAGAGGCTCGACGTGGTGGTTACCACAGCCGCACTCGGAGCGGGTGTTGACTTCCCAGCGAGCCAGGTCATCTTTGAAAGCCTCGCCATGGGCAACAAATGGCTAACCGTCCGCGAGTTCCACCAGATGCTCGGAAGGGCAGGGAGACCCCTCTACCATGAGAAGGGCAGGGTCTACCTCATAGTCGAGCCTGGGAGGAAGTACTCCGCCCAGATGGAAGGGACTGAGGACGAGGTAGCATTCAAGCTCCTGACGGCACCTATAGAGCCCGTAACGGTTGAGTGGAGCGATGAGCTTGAGGAGGACAACGTCTTAGCGCACTCCTGCGTCTTCAAGGGGCTTGACGTCATTGAAGAAGTCCAGGAGCAGTGTCTCGGTGCCAACCAGAGCGCCGAGAAAGTTCTTGAAAAGCTTGAGGAGTTCGACCTCGTGAGGCTCAAAAAGCCCCTCGTTGAGGTCACCCCCTACGGAAGGGCCGTCAGCATGAGCTTCCTCCTGCCCAAGGAAGCGGAGTTCATAAGGAAGAACCTCCGCGAAAAGCCCGCCCGCTGGATTGCCCTAAAGCTCCACCCCTTCGAGAACCTATATCTGAGCGGGACGCTCCAGAGGGAGCTTGAGGGAGCCGTAAGGGGAAGGCTGAGCGCCAACGTCTTCTCGCCGAGCTTTGCATCCATCTTAGAAGAGCTCGACAAGGTGATTCCCGAGCTCAGCCCCAACGCTGCCGAGAGGCTGTTCACAATCTACCAGGAGTTCTTCATGTGTGGCGAAGAAGACTGCACCGAGTACGCGATGGAGCGCGTTGGAAACCTCATAATCGAGCTCCGCAGGAGCGGGAAGCACCCAACCCAGATAGCGGAGCACTTCAGGAAGCTCTACGGACTGATAGTCTATCCTGGAGACGTCTTCACGTGGCTCGACGGCATCGTGCGGAAGCTTGAGGCGGTAGAGAGAATCGCGAGGGTCTTCAGGGTGAGGGGTGCCGAGGAGGAAGCCAGGGTTCTGAGGAAGGAGATAGAAGAGGGGAGAAAGCTGAAGCCTTAAAACTCTCCGTTACCAACTCCGATTGCAGTGAAGACGATTCGGCTATAATCCCTCTTTTTGACCTTAGCTTTTAGCTTTCGTTTACAGGGAGGCGTCATAGACTTCACCTGGTGTACTGTTTATAGAACCCTAATTCTGTGTAGTTGTTTCCAAAGATTATATAGCTAGCTCCAAAGCCCGGGTTCCTAAGAATATTCCTTGTCCCATATCTTGTTAAGCCTGCAAGTACTATAATAAAGTTCTTTTCATTCCACGGGTTCCTAATAGTCTGCAATGCTCCTATGGAGCCATCATAGGGAATCGTGCTGTCCAAAGGAATCTTCATAATGTCCCCATTCGCGACTAAGAAAGCATGAAAGTCTTTAACAGCCCCCGGATTCCGTTTTAGACTCCAACCGTTCTCATCCCGAACGAAAGTTATGGGGAGCTTATCATTAAGTTCTCTGGTGATTTTATTGGCCACAGGCCCGCCGATGAGAATCAGGTTTTCCTTCAAATCATTCTCTGTTAGGTTTACATCCGCCTTAACTATTATCTCCGGATCACTCCCATGGTACAGGATAAAGAATTTCTCAAGGTCTCTCTTATACTCCTCTGCAGTCTCCCTATCGTATTCTGTTCCGCTCTTATCTGGGTTTTGAGTGCCGTAGACAATGATGACCTTTCCCATGTATTTTATCCTGTCCGCTGCCCAACCTCCCGTGATTGGAGTTCTCATTTTGAAGTATTCGCTGATGTTCTCCGGAGTCGCCCATTTTCCCATGTGTTCAGCCATGATTGGGGCGTAGTCAAACAGAGTTTCGTTCTCCTTCCTTGTTTCTTCAAAGTGCTCATACTCCCCTAGAAAATCTTGAATAGGGTATAACACTGTGGACATTTGAAGGCTTCTAAATTCAACAAAATCCTCTGGAACTCCACTTTTTAGAGCAAAGTATTCTGCAAGACTCTCTGTTAAAATCTCATCAAGATACATACTGAATGACCCAAAATGATCGTAATCGTATGAAGTGGTCACAGGCATCTGGTTTCTGACCTCATCTAGGTAATAGCTCTTGTTTTCGAAAAACTTGAAGTTTTCTCCAAGGAAATCCTCAACAGGTGGATGTGTAAACTCGTGGAATGTTGTGGTGACCTGCTGGAACATTGGTTCCTTGTATTTACTTGGAAGAGCATATCCAATACAGTATACTGTCTCTCCTCGAACTCTTACATGGTCATGGATTCTAACTGAATAAGACAGCTCAACACAGTATTCATGATGTGTAAACCCGAAAAACTTCCTGTGTAGTTCTGGAACATTTTCCAGGTACGGCGCTATGCTTGAGGTGTATTCGAGGTAATCCTCCCTGTGGGCTTTGTAAAATTTCATAAAATTGCTCTCGTTGGCGAATTCCGCCAAGGGCTTTAAACCTCCAAGGTTTGTTTCGTTGGGGAGGTAATCAAGCAGTGCCAGCCTGCCACCCAAATCCATCATCGCGCTGTCTCGGGAATAATACGGAAGGGACTCGTCCAGAACTTCTCTAATGTATTTAACTGCCTCATGCTCTTTGT
>JAGHBN010000134.1 GCA_021160985.1 Thermococcus sp. | reverse complement strand
TCTCCATCCAGTTTATTATTTCTAGGGCTTCATCGTCCGTCTCGCATCTGCGGAGGAAGTCTATTACGGTGGGGTTGTACCCGGAGAAATCCCTTTCCTCGTCTTCCAGGCCTTCTTTCCGGTACCCCTCTACTGGAATTCCTTCGTTTTCGAGCTCCCGTGCCAGGGCGGGGAACTTCTCCCTGAACTCTTCCTTATCATACTCCTGCCAGGCGAAGTCGTCAACGGGCCGTTTTTTCTTTTCCTTATCCATCGGCGGGCACCGGGTAACCTTTCGACTTCAGAGTTTATAAACCCCTTTGCCGAGTCTCCCACGTATGAAGGGTTCGTACTTTCTCGTCATCAGGCTCGAGAACAAAAAAACCATCATGACCAAGGGGCGCTCCTTTGAGCTGGCGCCCGGTTACTACGTATACGTCGGCTCCGCCATGAACTCCCTTGAAAAACGTGTGGAGAGACACTTCAGGAAAACCAAGAAGCTCCACTGGCACATAGACTTCCTCCTCAGTGAGGCGGAGCTGCTGAGGGCGTACCTCATTCCGAGCCGGGAAAGGCTGGAGGAGCGGCTGTCCGTTGAAGTTTCGAGGAAAGGTGAACCGGTTGAAGGCTTCGGGGCCAGCGACGTTTCGGTGAAGACGAACCTCTACCGCTTTGAGGAGGAGCCCGACCCCTTGCTGAGGGACATCCTCCAGAAGTTTAACTTGGGCTGGAAATTGTTAAAAGTGGATGGGGAGATTAATGGGGTAGGTGAGAAAAATGAAGATTGAACTGGGGAAAGTGGAATCTTACGTGCTCAAAAATCTGGAGCGTGAAAAGCTTCATTTCGTTCTCCTTGATCCTGAGGACGTTACCCCCGATGTTGCTGGGGAGATAGCGAGGATGAGCGAAGAAGTAGGCGTCGATGCAATGATGATAGGCGGATCCACGGGGGCAGAGGGAGAGGTTCTGGACGGCGTTGTGAGGGCGATAAAGGAGTCCTCGAACCTTCCGGTGATACTATTTCCCGGCTCTCACGGCGGAATAAGCAAGTACGCCGATGCGATATTCTTCATGAGCCTGCTAAACTCGAGGAATCCCTTCTTTATAACTGGGTCTCAGGCTTTGGGGGCTTTTACGGTCAAGCGTTACGGTATAGAGCCGATTCCAATGGCCTACCTTGTCATAGAGCCCGGTGAGACCGTGGGATGGGTCGGCGATGCAAAGCCGATTCCCCGGCACAAACCCAAAATCGCCGCGGCATATGCCCTGGCGGGTCAGTACCTTGGCATGAGGTTTGTGTACCTCGAGGCGGGAAGCGGGGCGAGGGAGCCGGTTCCTCCCGAGATGATTTCCCTCGTGAGAAAAGTTATAGACGTTCCCCTGATAGTAGGGGGAGGTATAAGAACCGGGGAGCAGGCGAGGAAGGCGGTCGAAGCAGGGGCCGACATAATAGTCACGGGAACTGCTGTGGAAAAGGCAGGTTCGCTTGAAAAGGCCAGAGAAAAGCTTGAAGAACTCAATAAGGGGATAAAGGGTTAGGCCTCGGAGAGGACCTTCAGGGTTATCTTTCCGTCTTTGATTATCCTTTTGAGCTCGGAGAGAAGCTTTGGGGCGTCTTCTTCGGCTATTTCCATTCTGATTTCGCTAATGCCCTCTGCGTTGGGTGGGAAGAAGTGTATGTCTCGAATCTTCCCCCTAACCTTTTCACAAAGACGGCCCAAAATCTTCCCCCTATTTTTGTAGGGGATTCTAATGTCCAGTTCAACTATTTTCATACCTCTCACCACTTTATTCTATGAAAAAAGTGTTATATAACCTTTTTCATGAGCGGGGATTATCGAATTTCATCCCCCATATTCCTCCCGGTTATTGACTCCCCGGGAAGTTTATATCCTCTGACCCCCACAGTTTTCTGGTGATTCCTATGAAGGCGTTTATCTCCCTAGACCTTGAGGGCCTTCCCTACATAGTCAGCAGGGAGCACCTGTTCGTGAAGGGGGCCCTTTACTCGGAGGCCAGGAGGGTGGCAACGGAGGTAGTGAAGGTAACTGTCGAGGCGCTTCATGAAAACGGTTTTGATGAGATAGTTGTTGCCGACAGCCACGGGCCGATGGTCAACATACTCCCCGAGGAAATGCCCGAGTATGTCGAACTTGTCAGAGGCTTTCCAAGGCCGCTCAGCATGGTGGCATTTGCGAAGGGCAGTGATGCGGCTGTTTTTCTCGGCTACCACGCGAAGGCTGGGACAGGTTACGCTACCTTTGACCACACATACAGCGGTGCGAGCGTGGATAAGCTTGAAATAAACGGCGTTGAGGTCAGCGAGTTTCTTTTGAACTCCTATCTCCTTGGAAGCTGGGGCATTCCGGTAATTCTTGTGGGCGGCGACAGGAGGCTTATAGAGACGGACGTCAAGGAGTTCGCACCCTGGGCGTTCGGCGTTCCATTCAAGGAGTCGCCCTCGCGCTACGCCGCCAAGAGCCCCGGGATGGACAGAATAAAGGCCGTGTTGAGGAATGGTGTTGTGGAGGCCGTAGAGAGGTTGAAGAAGGGGGAAGCAAGGCCGCTCTTGACTGAGGAACCGGTTAATGTTAGGCTCCGCTTCCTCAGAAGCGACATGGCAGACACGGCCGAACTGCTGCCCTTCGTGAAGCGCATAGACGGAAAGACCGTCGAGTTTGAGGTCAGAACCGTGGAGGAAGCTTACAAGGTGTTTGAGCTGCTTACTCTGGCAGCGGCCGGAGTGAACGCCATAGTGACAAGGTAAGGGGGAAGTGTGCCCCCGGGGAGCGAAGGGAGGTCACGGCTCGCCGAGACGCTCCCTCCCCGCGGTTTCCCGGGGGCGTTTCTATGTTGTCTTTCCTCTCTTTAAACGTTGTCGTCCTCTTCGGTATAG
>JAGHBN010000180.1 GCA_021160985.1 Thermococcus sp. | reverse complement strand
CCTATTACCCTGTAACCTTCATCAATTAACGCCTTCACGAGAAACTTTCCGATGCCACCTGTTGCACCTGTCACCAGCGCGGTTCTCATGAAACCCACCAGGAGAATTTCGAAAACTGAGTTTAAAAACGTTGGGAAGTAAGAAGAGGCCAGAAGGCCTCAACAATTCACTCGAGGCTGATTCCAGCCTGCTCAAGGGCGGCCTTGACGGCCTCGTCGTCGGCGCCCCTCTCGATGTTGACCTTCTCCGGAAGAGGCTCGAGGTGCTTGACGTTCATCCTCCTGCGCTTGACCTTGTTGAGGCCAGCGCCGGTAACGAGGACGAAGTTCTTGTCGATGACGTCAACGACGACGACCTTCTCTCCAGCCCTCCTTCCGGCAATTATAACGGCAAGCCTTCCGACTTCCATAGCTGGCATTCATCCCACCTCCTCATTTTTTGTTGCCCGGGTTTGCACCCGACCCCGCGTCACCGTCGGGGTATAGGTGGTCGATGGCGGCCTTCACGATCGCGAAGACCCCATCGGGATCCCAGTGGGCGGTATTTATTATCAAGTCGTAAATCGACTTGTCTTCGATGTCAATTCCGTAGAGGTTTAAATACCTTTTCCTGTTCTGCTTCTCCCTCTCGGCAATTTCCACGAAAGCCTCCTCGACGGAGATGCCTTCACGGCGGGCAACACGCTTCGCACGCTCCATCATGGGAGCGTCGAGCCATATTTTGAGATCAGCATTCTTAACCATCCAGCCGGCGAGCCGGCCCTCAATAACGACATTGCACTCATTGGCCGCCTCGACCTGCCTCCTGTCGACCTCGCGGTCGATCTCCGGGTGGAGCTCCGCGTACTCCTGGAATTCCTCAAGCGACATGCCCATCTCCTCGGCCATCTGCCGGAAGATGAGTCCGGCGTTGATGTGCTTGAACCCGTAGTGCCTGGCAAGATTGCGGCAGAGGGTGGTCGTTCCCGAGCCTGCCAGGCCGCTGACCGTTATCACGAGGCAGCCCTTGGGCATAGCAGCACCTCGTCCGAAATCAGAGGGCAATGCCCGCCCTGACCTGGGCCTTCATGACCTTCCTCATGCAGCTCGGGCAGAGGTTCGGGTACGGCCTCTCGGGCCTCTTTGCGGTCTTCGGGAGCTTCCTGAGCTCGCTCGGCCTTCCGCGCGGAACGCCGTTGAGGGGCCTTCCGCACATAGCGCAGTGGGCAACCTTGGGCTTTCTCCTCTCAAAGTGTATGACCGTCCTTCCGCCCGGAGTGCGGACGTACTTTCTCCTCCATGACCTTGACCTGTACATTGGCTTCATTTCTCTCACCTCGCCTTTCCTTTTCGATGAGCGTTTTTAAATTTAACCCATGTCGAGGAACTTCCTGAGCACCATACCAATTATGTAGCTCGAAAGAATGTACCATCCAAAGTATCCGAGCTCATCAGGGCCAAGAGCCGAGTGATACAGGCCGTGGAACCAGTCAAACAGGAAGAAGTTGAACGGTGCCTTTGCTATTGCAACTTCAACGTACCATCTCCTGAGCCAGCCAAAGAATATCCAGAATATGGGCATCGTCAGGAACATCGGCACCATTGTCTGCTTCATCATCTCGCTCTGCATTTTCATAAGCTCCATCTGTTTCTGCTGGACTTTCCTCAGCTTCTTCTCATCCCCACTTTTCTGAGCCTCTCTCATCTCCATTTGAAGCTCCTTGGCCATTTTCTGAACTTTTCTCGTCTTTTCGACATCTGTCATGAAGTAGTAGAGCAGGGTGTATGAGCCGCCTATGACGAACCCTGCTATTGTTATCGCCAGCAGGGGGTGCTGAGCGATATGAGCCCCAAAAACACTGTCAAGGAAGCTGTATATTCCCTCAATCATACTCTCCCACCGCCAGATCCAGCACTTTTACAAGCTCATGAACGGCCTCTTCAAGGCCCTTATCCTCGTGGTTCTCAATTATCTTTATAAGGGCATTTGAATGCATCGCATAGCTTACAGCGGCGGCCCTATTTAAATCTTGGTGCCGCTCTATCTGCTCCTCGGTCTCCACGTCCCTGTCCCTCTTAAGGTCGCGGAGGCGCCTTCCGAGTATCTCGCTCGGTGCCGCCTCTATTATGACAATAAAGTTCGGATTTATAATCTCAATGACCTCCCTGGGGAACCCCAGCAGGTAGCCCACGGGCGTCCTTATCGTCGCGTGGGTGTCGATGAGTATCGGCTCCGTCTTGGCCATCTCGACTACTCTCTTCGCGACTTTCATCTGGAGCTCCTTCTGGATCTTGTGGTCGAGCTTCCTCATCTCGTCCCTGTGCTTTACGAGGCCCGCCTTAACGGCCTCCTCAAACATCAAGTCACCGAAGTTTACGAGCCGGAACTTTGCCCTTGTTTTCTTAAGGGCCAGCCTCGTTATTGTACTCTTACCAACCCCTGGAATTCCTGTTATCATGACCACAAACGGCATCACTCTTCACCCAGGAAGGCTCTGGAAAAAGTAACCGAACCCTCTTTAAAAGGTTTTGTAAAAGAAAAGGGTTAACTGGAGAAGAACCTCCTCAGGGCCGGGAACATCTCCGTCGCCTGTTCCCTGGCTATCTCTTCGTAGAACCTATAGAGGATACCTACGGTAAGGAGAATTCCCGTTCCTGTTCCCAGGGCGCCGAGGAAGTCCGCCAGCACTGCCACTATTGCCAGGGTGAATGAACCCCAGAACGTGACGTAGGGAATGTACCTGTTGAGCACCCTCTCGAGTATCCTCGGGTCGCGCCTGAACCCGGGTATCTGCAGCCCTGCCCTCTGAAGCTGTCTAGCGATGCTCTTGGCGTCAAGGCCCGTCAGCTCGACCCACAGAAATCCGAAGAGTATTGCCCAGAATATCGTCATCAGTGCGTAGACAAGGGCCCTCGTTGGATCAGCCACTACGTGGTAGATGTCCCTTGGCGGGTAGAGGTAGGTCACGAAGCCGCTTGCCGGGTAACCGTTTTGGTCGAATGTGCCCAGGAAGGTGTAGCCGTAGGCGTTCAGGAGGCGGGCCCAGAGCTGGATGTTGGCGTAGAGGGCCATGGTCAGGATTATCGGGATGTTGCTGACGTACATGAATCTTATGGGGTACCTTCCGCGGACGGTAACACGGCCGTAGCTCAGCGGTATCTCAACGCGCATGCTCTCGAGGTAGACGACCACGAGGAACACCACTATGGTTGCGAGGACGTCCATCATGTCCGGCAGTGCCCCCCTGTAGAACGCCCCGGAGAGGTCTCCCTTTAGGATGTGCTGGATGAACGCGGGTATAGCACCGATTACCGCCGGGCCCCCAGTCAGGGGATCGAGGTAGTCAGAGGTCGTCATGGGGTTCAGGGACTTTGATATGACGGTCTGCGAAACTCCAGCAGCGATGAACAGGCTGATACCGCTGCCTATTCCCCACTTGCTTACAAGCTCATCGAGTAGGATGAGCATCGTGGAGGCAAAGCCCAGCTGAAGGACAATAAGTATCGCAAGACCTAGGCCTATATAGGCCGCCCCCCCAGGAGTGGTTACCGTCTGGAATGCCCCAAGGCTGGTATCAACTCTGCCGAAGGCTCCGGCAAAGACGTATATAACTGCCTCAAAGAAGCTCATAAACACTGCGAAGAGCTTCTGAGCGGCCTGGTAGAACTTCCTGTCCTCGTGATTTGAAAGGTCAAGGTGAACAATTTCAGACCCGACAAGAAGCTGCATGATAATGCTCGCGGTGACTATCGGACCTATACCAAGGGTCAGGAGAGAACCGCTCCTACCGGCAAGCACGAAACGCAGGGTAGCGAAGTAATCCTGAATCTCTGGTGGAATCCCATAAAGCGGTATCTCTGCGAGAATGAAGTACAGGAGCAGAACGATGCCGGTCCACATGAACTTTTCCTTTAACGGGACGTGCCGCTTGGGCCTCTCAACCTCTGGAAAATACCTCTCGATGGCGAATACCACATTCCTGAACCCCATGATTAACACCTGCCCAAATTAATTAAAGGAAGGAAATCAGGCGAGGAGAACCTCGCCGCCGGCAGCCTTGATCTTCTCCTCGGCCTTGGGCGTTACGTAGTAGGCCTTGACGACTATGGCCCTCGTGAGCTTTCCAGTACCAAGAACCTTGTCAACGCCGAGCTGGGTGGCATCAAAGACCAGCTTTCCTTCCTCCTCGTAGATAACGCCCAGGTCCCTGAAGAGCTCGAAGTTTTCGTCTATCTCGCTAAGGTTTATGGTCTGGGGGGTGTACTGGACGGCCTTTGGCCTGTGGAAGCCGCGCTTGCCGAGGTGGTCGGGGGCGTACTTGATAGTCCAAGTCCACTTGGTGTTCTTCCTCTTTCCGGTTCCGGCCATTCCCTTACCGCCCTTGCTTCCGCCACCGCGGTGCTTTTTCTTGCAGCCCCATCCGTGAGTGTGACTTCCGCGGAGCTTTCTAACTTTCTTCTTCCTCCTTATCATCTCTCGCCACCTCAGAGCATTCTCTCAATGAGTTCGTTTATCTTTTCACCGCGGTATCCGAGGGCACCACCTTCCTTAAAGCTGCGCTTCTTGCTGCCCTTGAGGCCGCCCCTCGGCGGGTGGAGCCTGAAGACGGGCTTGATGTTCGGGAGGTCCGTGAGCTTCATCTCGCCCTTGACGACCTTCTCTGCGAACTCGTCTATGCCCATGCCAAGCTTCTCCTGAACGTACTCCTCCGTCACCGGCTTGTTGCCTATGAGCCTGCCCCTCTTCCTGAGGAGCTTCGCGAGGGTCTCCTTGTCAATCTCGCCCCAGGTGATGTAGTCCTTGACCTTCTGAACCATACCCTTGTAGCTCGGAGTGTCGTCGATTATCACGAGGTGGTTGATCCTGTGGAGGCGGAGCATGGCGAGGGTGTCCCTAACCTCACCCTTTGCCCTTATCCCGCTCCTAAGCCTGATGAGTGCAAGCTTTGCCATCCTCTCTCACCTCACTCCACCGTAAAGTTCTGAGGCATCGCCCTGCCAACGACGATACCGTACTTCTCCTCCATGCCCGGCTGGATTGCAACGCGGTTGGTGTTGTAGAGGGCGTTAAAGACGGCCTTGGCGAAGTTAACGGTGGTCCTCGTCTCACCGAGGGTCTGAGACCAGACGTCCTGAACGCCTGCCAAGCTCAGTATCTTCTTGCCGACGTCACCTATGACAAGTCCGAGACCACGCGGTCCGGGCATGAGCTTGACGCGGACGCTTCCTTCCTTACCCTCGACGGCGAACGGGATTGAGTGCGGCCTCCTGCACCTGCACTCCCAGGAACCGCATCCGCGCTTGATCTCGATGATGTTTATCTTGGCGTAGTTGATGGCCTTCCTGATGGCGATACCAACTTCCCTCCCGTGGCCTATTCCAAGGCCCACGTAGCCGTCTCTGTTGCCCACAGCGGCGAGGACGCGGAACCTGATCCTCCTTCCGCTGTCGGTCATCCTGACTGTGAGGGCTATGTCAAGCACTTCCTGATTCTCCCTGAGGTTGACCTCCGGAAGGAGGACGTCAACTATTTCCGGCTCCTTGATCTGGTATCCCTTGCGGAATATCTCGTGAATGTCAGTTATCTGGCCCTCCTTGACGAGCCTGCCGAGCTTCGTCCTCGGCTCCCACTCCTCAAGAACCCTCTGGGCCATCTCTCTCGGGTCGCTCATTCTCTCGCCCCCTCAAACTTCTCGATTATCTTAGCCTTAACATCCTCAAAGTGCTCGGGGAGCTTCTCAGGCTCGAGGCCCTTGACGAGGTATCCGCTGAACTGCCTTCTATAGGCTGCCTCATCCTCTTCCTTAAGGGCCTTGGCGTAGTTGGCTATGTGCTCACCGGTTATCCTGTACTCCTCAGGGTATATCTCCTCGCTGTGCGGGACGTTGAGTCCGGCATCCACAGCACCCTTAAGGACGGCAAAGACGCTCGAACCCCTGGTCGGTGGGTGGAGACCTATGTCAAGGATGGCCTCCTCGATGCCGGCCTTCTTGGCCTTGTAGCCTATCAGGAGACCCAGCAGGTAGGCTGAAGGCGTGTTGCCGCCGTGGCCCTTCCAGCCGAAGTCCCTCATGAGCTCCCTTGTGTGAGCTGAAACAAGTGTCCTGTCACCCTTCGGGTCGTAAACCACGATCTGGGCTATGTGGTGGTTGAGGGTCTTCCTCACGACAAGCCTGGGCTTCCCAGACTTCAGGAGAGCAAGCCTCTTGTGATAGTTAGTCTTACCCTCTCTCCTTCTCCTGAACGGAACCCTATACCTCGGTCCGTGTGCCATCTCTCTCACCTCACTCCTTCAGTATGCCGTGCTCCTGCATGAACAGGTAGAGCTGCCTCTTGTTCTTGAACTGGCCGCCCTTGGCACGGATGTAGAGCCGCCTGTAGGTGTGCTCATCGAGCTTGCCCTCGGCCTTGAGCTTCCTGAGCTCCCTCCTGAGGGCCCTTATGGTCATCATCCAGCGCTCCTTCTTGCCCATCCTGGCCGTCTTCTTGCCCTTCTTACTTCCGGGGCCCCTGTGGCGTCCCTTCTTCCTCGCCTCCTGGAATGCCCTGGCCCTGGCCCTGCTCTGGCCCTTTATGGGCTTCTTCTTTATGACACCATCGTTGATGAGCCTCTTTATGTCCTCCCTCGTAATGGCGGCCGCGACGTCATCAAGCCTCTCCGGGTCTATCCAGACCCTGTTCTCACCACACTTCAACAGATCAGCTGCAATCCTTCTCTGCATCTTGAGCATGAGTCTCACCTCACGGGGTTGAGTACCTTCACACCGAGCTCCTTCGCTCTCTCTATTATGGCCTCTCTCTTCCTGGCACCAACTGTCCTGGCTATCCTGGCGGCCTGCCTGCTCGGGTCTATCGCCTCAAGCTCCCTGACGTTGTGGACGAGGACTTCCTCGTAGCCGCTCGGGTGAAGCCCGCGAACGGCCTTGGGTGAACTCCAGCCTATGCTCGGTGAACGGGCCTTGCCCTTCTTCTTGAGCCTCATCTTGCTGTCAATCCCCTTGGGCCTGCGCCACTTCGGGTCGTTCTTGAACTTCGGATACCTCCACCACTCCTGCCTGAGGAAGCGGGGCTTTTTCCTCTTGATTTTCGCCCTTATCCTAAGGAGTCTCGCCTTCTCGTTCATTTCTCACACCTCAGAACTTTATCGGCTTACCAGCCTTCTCAACGATGTAAATTCCATCCTGGAAGACACGCCTGTCCCACTTGGTTATCCTGGTTGCCTGCTCGATGTTGGCCGCGGTCTGGCCGACCGCCTCCTTATCAATGCCCTCGACGAGGATTTCCTGTCCCATGACCTTGACGTTGACTCCCGGGAGTATCTTGGCCCTCCTCGGGTTCTTCTCACCGAGGAAGTTCTCAATGACGACCTCGTCCCCCTGAACCTTGACGGTCATGGGGAAGTGGCTGTAGACGACCTTGAGCTTGTAGGTGAAGCCCTCCGTGACGCCCCTGATCATGTTGGCTATGTGGGCCCTGAAGGTCCTGGCTATGGCAATGTCCCTCCTCCTCGGGAACTCCTTGAAGACGACGACCTTACCGTCCTCGGTGAAAATCTGAACGCCCGGGTACTTGAGCTCCCTCTCGAGCTCGCCCTTAGGGCCTTTCACCTTGACAACGTTTCCCTCGACGGCGACCTCGACTCCCTCTGGAACCTCAACCTCTTCCCTTACCCACGCGTCTATCGGCATCTCTCTCACCTCAGTAGACGTAGGCTATCAGCCTGCCTCCGATTCCCTTCTCTATGGCCTCTTTGTGGGTCATGACACCCTGGGAGGTCGAGACGATGAGGATACCGAACTCGAAGGCCGGAAGGAACCTCTTCTCCCAGGCCTCGAACTCCCTCGCCTTAACCGGGAACCTCGGCTTTATTGCGCCCGCCTTGTTGACCTTTCCTATCAGCTGCACCCTGTATATTCCGGCCCTTCCATCGTCGATGAACTCGAACTCGCCTATGTATCCGTTCTCCTGCATAACCCTGAGAACGTCGCCAATGAGTTTGGAAGCAGGCTTTATGTAGACCTCCTTCTTTCCGACCCTCTCGCTGTTGGTTATGTGGGAAAGAGCGTTCGCCAGCGGATCAAGTAGAGTCATCTCCTCTCACCTCACTCATACTTCTTAAAGCCCAGTTTGGGAGCTATCTCTCTAAAGCAGTGCCTGCACAGCATAAGTCCGTGTATCCTGATGATCGGGCCGTACTGTCCGCAGCGCATGCACCTTCTCGCACCCTTACCAAACTTCCTGAACTTCCTCTTGTTGTAGTCAGCCTTCGCCATCTCACAATCCCTCCACCTGGACTTTGAACTCCTCCATAGCGAAGAGAATACCCTCCTCCTTCGTCAGCTTGTGCCTCGTCGGTATCTTCTTCCTCTGCCTCTTCCTCTTTGCAACGCGGAATCCAGGCCTCTCCAGGGTGACGCAGACGTCCATTCCAAAGATTCCTATCTCGGGGTCGTACTCAACCCCAGGTATGTTGATGTGCTCCTCGATTCCAAAGCAGAAATTGCCGTGCTCGTCGAAGTTGCTCGCCTTGAGCTTCCTGTCAACGGCCTCAAGAAGCCTGTCGAGCATCTCCTCGGCCTTCTTGCCGCGGAGGGTCACCTTGACGGCTATCGGCTCACCGCGCCTGATTCCAAAGTCCCTGTTGGTCTGCTTTGCACGCCTCCTTATCGGCTTCTGGCCGACGAGTCTCTCGAGCATGGTCTCGGCCTTTGTGAGCCTTTCACCGCTCTCGCCAACGCCGATGTTTATCGTGACCTTTGCGATCCTGGGCTTTCTCATCGGGTGAGCTTCCCAGTCCGCCAATATGGCCTCTCTGTTGATCTGCATCTCATCTCACCTCACGGAAGGGAAATCTCCGGCTTCTCCTTTCCAATGACAAACGCGTACTCCTTCAGCGTGTCGAACAGCTCCCCGTTCTCGTCCTCGATTGTGACGACGTCCGGCCATCCCATTGGGAAGTGCCTGACCTCGACAATCCTACCCCTTCTCGCGACGTTCTTACCCTGGGTAACGAAGACGTAGGCACCGACCTCAAACGGGATGACCTCAACGATCTCCCTCTCCGGGACCTTCATGAGGACCGTGTAGGCCGTCCTGTATTTGTCCTTCTCGTCCATGGTGACGAGGTGGTTGCTTCCGTCGTGGAGGTTGAGCTGAACCTTCGCACCCTTGACCATGCGCTTGTTGCTTACCCGGAGAGGCTTGATCTTGGCCTCTTCCTCGCTTATCGGGTGGAGTATGAGCTTGCCAATCCTGTTCGGGAGAACCCTGTAGTGCTCTCCAGTCTCGGGAATTGAAACAACGTCCATGATTCCGACCGGGAACTTGTAATCCTTCCTAACGCGACCGTCCACAAGCACCTTACCCTCGTTGAGGATCTTCCTGGCCTCGCGGGCGGTCTTGGCGTAGCCGAGGTAGTCCCTGACTATGTAGATGAGCGGTATCGAGGTCTTCATGCTGTGCGGTCCCGGTCTCGGCCTGACCGCCCACTTGTAGGTCTTTCTCGGGAGATACCACTGACTCGGGGCGGCAAGCCTCTTAAGGTGCCTCTTTGCTCCTTTCCTCGCCATCAGCCAGCCCTCCTATTAATTATTTTCTCTCTCCTCTCATCTTCGAGGTTCAGTTCGACTATCATAACGTTCGACGGGTGGACGGGGTAAAAGACCTCTGTTCCGTCGACCTTCTTCTGAGTAACACCTTCCACGTGTATCCTATACCTCTTGAGGTCGACCTCAACGACCTTGCCTTCGTGGCCCCTGAAGTCCCCGCGCATTATTTTCACTTTGTCCCCCTCGCGTATGGGGAGAGCCCTGACTCCGTACTTCTCCCTGAGGTCGGGGCTCAGAGTGGCACTCATTATCTTACCCCTGAGGTGGAGGGGAGCAGTGTAAAGGAACTTCCTCTGCTTTCTCGGCTGCTTACTATCCAACTTCATACGTCTCACCTCACAGCACTATGCTCGCAATGCTACCGAGCCTTACCCAGCGCTCGGCAGCCTCTCTCGCTATGGCACCTCTGATTTCGGTTCCCCTGGGAACACCCTCGGGCGTAACTATCGCTGCCGCGTTGTCCTCGAACTTGACGCGCATGCCGTCGAGCCTTCTGTACTCCTTCCTCTGCCTGACGACAACGGCCCTAACGACCTGATGCCTTATGTCAGGCCTTCCCTTCTTGACGGTGGCGATAACCATGTCGCCAACGCCCGCGGAGGCAATCCTCCTCCTAGTTCCCTTGTAGCCGACGACACCTATGATCTGAATGACCTTGGCACCGCTGTTGTCCGCGACCTTGAGATAAGCTCCCACAGGCAGAGCACGAGTGGGCCTAACGGGGCTAACTCCCCTGGTTGCACCAGCACCCTTCTTAGCCATCCATATCACCTCTCGCCAGCCCTCTTTGTCACGGCAACGACTACCCAGCTCTTGGTCTTGCTTATCGGCCTGGTCTCGGCTATGAGAACCTTGTCTCCAACCTTTGCGTTGATGCACTCCGGGTTGTGTGCGTGGACCTTGCTCCTCCTGAGCTCATAACGCTCGTACTTCTTGAGATAGTGGTAGTACTGCCTCTCAACGACTACGGTCTTCTTACCCTTGTCGCTGACGACTATGCCCTCGAAGTACCTGCCGTGTATCTTAAGGTGCCCGTGCCACGGGCATTTGGGATCGTCACACTTCTCAGCGGGAGGCTGAACTCTCAATCCAATCTCTCTCATTTCCGCCACCTCTTCTTCAATCTCATCTCGGGTCTTCCAACCAGTTCCTTTCCGTTGATATGGATCCTTTTACCGTCAACCTCAAACTCGAGCCACACCACGTCCTTCGGTATTACCCGCACCCTCTCTCCTGCCAGCACGAGGGTGTTTCTCGTCTCGTCAAGGACGTAGCCCTCAAGACCAACCAGCTCTGGATGAGATGCCCTTATAATTTTTGCCTTCAGCCCTATCAGCTCGTGCCAGACGATGTTTTTTGGGGTCACTCGACCTCTATGAGCTCCTCTGAAAATCCAAGGTCTCCGAGCAATTTCTTGACCCTTTCCCTGTGGTCTCCTTGGAGCTCTATTCTTCCTTTCTTTACCGTTCCGCCACATGCCAGCTTCGCCTTCAGCTTCTTTGCTATATCCTCGAGGTCGAACTCCTTTTCGTCGATCCCCTCTATTATCGTCTTGAGCTTTCCGTACCTGGCCTTCTCAATATAAACCCGAATCCTCTGCTGCTCCTTCAGGACTTCCTTAAAGAGCATCTCATCCAGAGGGTTAACGATCCTCGGCACCTAACCTCACCTTTTCTCCCTAAGCTTCTCCTTCTTTATTGTCAGCAGGCGCGCGATATCGCGCCTGAGGTTGCGGATGACCATGGGGTTCTCCAGCGAGGCCCCCATGGTGAGCACACCACGTTCCTTGGCAAGCTCTAACCTCAGTTCCCTGAGCTTCTTCTCGATCTCTTCAATACCCATCTCCCTAATCTCACTCGGCTTCATTGGTGCTCACCTCTTCCTCGACTACTTCCCTTATCTCTATCTCGTCTGGGAGCTTTGCGTCAGGCGGCATTATTGAGACCTTGACTCCTATGACACCGAGCTTGAGCTTGGCCTGAGCATAACCCCTGCTGACAAGGGTCTCGGCAGGGTTTCCGACCTTGGCGAGGTAACCCTGGTAGAAGCGGACGCTCTTGGCCCTCTCGCCGGTCAGCTTTCCACTCAGGCGGATCTCAACACCGCGGGCACCGTTTCTCATGATGGCCCTGATCGCCGAGTAGGCAGCCCTCCTGAAGTGGACGCCCCTCTCAAGGGCCTGGGCGAGCCTTACCGCCTGGACCTTGGCGTTGAGGTAGGGGTTCTTGATTTCCTCGACCTCTATCTGCGGGTTCTCGAGGCCGAACTGCCTCTCAAGGATCCTGGTGAGCTCCCTGATGCGCCTTCCTCCCCTTCCAATGACATAGCCGGGGCTGGCCGCGAAGATGGTAACCTTGGTCCCCAGCGGGGTCTTCTTAATGTCGAGTCCACCGTAGCCAGCTCTTCTCAGCTCCTTCTCAAGGTACTCGTCGATGAGCATGTCCCTAACGTTTTCCTTGATGAAGTATCTCTCGATCGCCAAAAGTCTCACCTCCTAATCTCCTCAACGACTATCTCAATGTGGGTGGTCTGCTCGTTGAACGGTGTTGCCCTTCCGAAGGCCCTCGGGATGTAACCCCTGAGGACCGGGCCCCTGTGAGCCGCTGCGTGGATTATCCTGAGCCTGTCGGGGTCGAGGCCCTTCTGCTCGGCGTTGTTCTTCGCGTTGAGGAGGACCTTCTTGACGGCCTTGGCGACCTTGACCGGGTACCTACCCGGACCAAAGCCCCTGCCCGGCTTGTGGCCCTGGCTGTCGTTGAAGCGCCTCATCGGAACCGGCCTCTTGAGGGCTATGACGTCGTCGAGGTACCTGAGTGCGTCGTTGACCATCATTCCCTTTATCTCCCTGAGGAGCTCGACGCTGTGCTTCGGGGATATCCTGAGGTCCCTTCCGCTGGCACGAGCCATCTTCTCGGGGTCAAAATTTTGGAATGAGTAGGAAAACCTGCCCCTGCTCATCTATACCACCTCACTTGACCGCCACGAACATCGATGACCTGGTCGCACCGACACCAGGTGAACCGTGCTGGACGACCTTCCTCGTAAGGGCAAACTCACCGAGGTAGTGGCCGATCATCTCTTCCTTGATCTCCACTGGAACGAACTCCTTTCCATTGTAGACATGGATGGTCATGCCAACCATCTCGGGGAGTATGACCATGTCCCTGCTGTGGGTCCTTATCGGCTTGTTGTACTTACCCTTCTTAGCCAGGCGAATCTTCCTGAGGAGCTTCTTCTGCTCCGGGCTGAGGCCGCGCTTGAGGCTCCTCCTCTGCCTGGCCGGGAGGAGCTTGGCAAAGTCCTCAAGTGACATGTTGAGCAGTTCCTCAAAGGTATAACCCCTGTACTTAAACTCCTTCTTTCTCGCCATCTTCACTTCCTCCTACCAGTTCTTCTCGCGGCTATGTGACCGACCTTCCTTCCGGGCGGAGCACGCCTCGAAACGGTTGAAGGCCTGCCGATGTGGTGCTCCTTACCACCATGCGGGTGATTGACTGCGTTCATCTTGACACCCCTCGGCTTCGGCCAGAACCTGTTCCTGGCCTTGGCGATGTAGTAGGCCTTACCCGCCTTGACGATGGGCTTCTCGAGCCTGCCACCGCCGGCGACAACACCTATCGTTGCCCTGCACATCGGGTTGAACTGCTTGAGCTCACCGCTCGGAAGCTGGACTATGACCTTGTCCTTCTCCCTGCTGACGACGAGCGCGTATGCACCGCCGGCCCTGACGTACTTTCCGCCATCGCCAGGGGATCCCTCTATGTCGTAGACGTAGCTTCCCTCGGGTATCATTGCCAAGGGGAGTGTGTTGCCGATCTTTATCGGGGCGTTCGGCCCAATGGCTACCTCCTCACCAACGAGAATCCCCTCTGGGGCAATGATGAGCTTCTCCATACCGTTCTCGAACTTAACGCGAGCGACTGGAGCGGTCCTTCCCGGGTCGTGGAGTATCCCGACGACCTTTCCAACGATCGTCTTATCCTTTGTAATGTTGAGAGGAACGTACCTGACAGCGCCCCTGTACCTGTGTGAGGGAGCCCTAAAGGTCGTGGTTCCCTTACCTCTCCTCTGCTGAATGAGACTCTTTCCCATCTCACCTCACCTCAGAACAATCCTATCCTTGCGGCAACCTCACTCGCGTTGTACTCAGGCTTGAGCTTCACGTAAGCCTTCTTTTCACCCCTCATCGTTATGAGGGTGTTGACCTTCTCGACCTTGACGTTGAACATCTCTTCCACGGCCCTCTTGATGTCAGTTTTGGTTGCCCTCCTGTCGACTATGAAAGTGAGCTTGTTCTCGTTCTCAATCATCGCCACGGCCTTTTCCGTGACGACCGGCTTTATGATGACCTTGTACGGATCCATCTCTCATCACCCGTAAATCTCCCTAAGCCTCTCTATAGCGCCCTTCGTCCAGATTGTGAGGCTTCCGGGGTGGGTACCCGGAGCGAGCAGCTCTGCACTGAGGTTCTCGACGGTGACGACGTCAACGCCGGGGTGGTTCCTCGCGCCCTGGACGATTCCCTCGTTCTTGGCTACGACGATGAGCGGTCCCTTGGCCTTCTTGTAGCGCCTTCCGCGCATCTTGCCCTTACCTGCCCTTATCTTGGTGTTCTTCTTGGCCCTCTCGATGTCGTCCCAGACGCCGAGCTTCTTGAATATCTCCCTGGTCTGGGCGGTCTTGAAGACCTTCTCGAGGTCGTCAACGACGACGAGCGGAACCTGCGGGACGTTGTCCACAACGTGTCCCCTCGCCCTCACGAGGTCGTAGTTTGCCGTGGCGGCTATTGCGCTCATGATGGCGAGCCTGCGCTCCTTCTTGTTGATGTCCTCCCAGATGACCTTCTCAACCTTGGGCGGATGGGTTCCCCTTCCGCCCCTCGCGAAGGGAACGAAGGCAGCAAACCTCGGGGAGGTCTTTATCCTCTCAACCCTCGCCATGCCGTGGCCCTTTCCGATGTTCTCGGTGACCCTTCTCTTACCGGCCATTGGGTCTCTACCCTGCGGCTGTATCCTGTGGGTCCATGAGGCGATGACGGCACGCCTGATGAGGTCGGGCCTGAACGGAGTGGCAAAGACCTTCGGAAGCTCGATCTCTTCAACGGGCTCGCCTTCGAGATTGAAAACCTTAACCTTCATTTATCTCACCTCACTGCTTGGATTCCCTACTGACGTAGGTTATCTGCGGCCTCTCAACCGGCGGCCTCTTCTTCGGCGCCCTTATAGCCGGCCTGACCCTGATGATCCTCTTGAAGGCTCCCGGGACGGTACCCTGGATCAGGAGGAAGTCGCTCCTTATGACACCGTAGTGCGGGAAGCCGCCCTTCGGGGTGATCTCGATCTCGTCCTTCTCGCTGAGCTTGAGCTTGCCGTTCTCACCTATGGCGATGAGCCTCTTGTTGAACTCGGTCCTGTGGTGGAAGCCCATCTGACCGGCCTGCGGAACGGTCCACATGACCCTGGTCGGGTGCCACGGACCGAGGTTACCGATGTGCCTGCCCTTACCAGCCCTCTGGGCCTTGTGGAACTGTATCTTGACGCCCCAGCGCTTGACCGGACCCTGGGTTCCCTT
>JAGHBN010000105.1 GCA_021160985.1 Thermococcus sp. | reverse complement strand
GCACCGGCTGTAAGGCCTGCATACTCCTGACCGGCTGTCCGGCGCTCGTTTACGACCCGGAGACGAAGAAGGTCAGGATAGACGGCCTCATATGCACCGGCTGCGGCCTCTGCAACCAGCTCTGCCCCTTCGACGCCATAAAGTTCCCGAGCGAGCTTAAGTAAAGACTATTCATGAATGCTATATGTTGCCTGGTATATTATTTTCCATTTATATTAGTACGCTAGTGGAAAACTTTTTAAGTAGTATACTATACAAACGACAGGGTGATATTATGTCGAAATATGGTCTATGGTATTATATGCCATATGGTGGGAATTACCAAACGTTCCCAACCAATAAAACGGGCGCTCTTTGTGAGCTTGGGTTCGATTACCTGATAGCATTGCATACAAGTGGGAAGAACAATAGGTACGGCAACATGCCATACGGCACAACTTTTACTGAGGGATTAAAGAATGGAGGTAACTTTGGGAAGTGGCTTGAAGAACACGTCGGGACAAAAATATCTGAAAGATTAAGAGCCGATGGGTACGCCCCCCTGTCATACATCGCAGAGATTCCTGTAAAACATAAAGAGATTCCCCCATTGGATTATCTCCTCGGATGGATTGAAGGAGTGTATCTCAATACAGGCGGGCTGCTAAAGGGTTTCTATTGGTATTACGAGTATCCCTGGCAGGTTTCAAATGGTATCACCCCAATGAATTATGTTAAGGAGATTTCAAACCAAGTAAAAACATGGGGCCTCCAACTTATATGGATTCCATATCTCCACATCTCAGAGAACAGTGAAGATTTCCAAAAACTTATGACCATATATGAAAACAAGATAAAGTGCATACACTACATAGTTGATCACACTGACATTCCCAAACTCTCCAAGTACTTCACCAAAATTTTCATTCAACCAAATTATTATCAGAAAAAGACTATACTGAGAGACGATAATGGCAAGGTTAGTCTTCGAGTTTGGTTTGAAGGCGTCATCGAGTACCTCAGGGAGTACCACAAGATGAATAATATCTACATGGAACTGGAATGTGACGGAGCAGTAAAGGGAAGCTCGGAAAGCCTCGAAAAGGCTTGTGAATATACCAAGTACGCCAATAAACTTCAAGATAGAGCATATTACTTTGATGTCAATGTAAGTAATTTATACGTGCTCAGGGATAAATGTCCAGGGTACGTATAGAGGTGCCTACCATGGCAAAAAGGAACAACGTCTTTGGTTTTCTTATCATTTTCATTGTGCTCCTCGAATATACCCTGCCAACCCCGGATGTCGTCGCCTCAAAGGATTGTGGCCTCCCGGACGTCCTGTTCATAAAGTCAGCTGCAGTGGTGGGGGAAGACGATGCCTTCGTCATCGTGGGCGTTGCCGGTTACATACCACCTCTTCCAATGAATCTGACTTTAACCAGGGAGTTCGTACTCGGCTATTACATGAACGCCACCGAGATGCTGGAAAACTACACCTCCAGAGGGCTGGAAAAACTGAAAAGTCCCTACTCCTACGACCCAGACTACGGAGCGTACGAGGGTCTGTTTGATAACACGTATCTGTTTTACATCAACGCGAGTGGCGTTTACCTCGTGTATCCTCGCCGGTTTGCGTATCCCTTTTCGTATCCATTCATCCAGTACTCCGAGGGAGATAGAATCATCTATGAGGGCGAGGATCTGTGGTATCTGGGGCTACCAGCCCCTATTCCGAGCATACAATGGGATGAAGGCACTGCATATCCCTACCAATACAGCTTTTATATCCTAAACCGGTCGTGTATAGAACCGGCTAACAAGCTCGCCCTTCACCCCTTAAACCCATACATAGGGGAGCCCATGGAATCTGCCATGTTAAATGGAAGTGTTTATAACTTTAACACGGGATTTGCATGGGTGAGCGTCAGCGTTCAGAACCCGTCCTGGGTAGCATTCTCGTGGAACGTTTCAGAAGCAATTATCCAAGGTGGGCTTGGATATTCGCCAGGGGAAGTTGAATTTGTCACGGCGCCTGTTGAATACTGCTATCCCGATCTCGAAAAGGGTGCGAGCTTCTGCCGTCCCGTCGTCCCCAACCTGACCGTAGCATACCTGGGAAACCTGCAGATCTGGGCAATTCCAGAAAAGAGCGGAGACACATGCAGTTTCCACTACTACGTGACCACAGTGGTTCAGAGGGAAAATGGCACTTATGCCGCCCAATTTCTGTACAACACCACAGATACCCGTGATATACCTCCGTACAGCATTTTGCTTCTCAACATGACCGGCTGGACACGCCATGAACCGGAACTCATCTACACCGGCAATGTCAGAGATTACCGAGTCATTAAGCTCCTCAGATACACCTACAACCCCGAGGCATGGGACAAACTGAACGTTAAACCTGCAGAGAACTTCACGGTATTCTCACCCGTTGAATGTGAAAAATCAACCATCAACGCCACACGGGGGAGCAACACAACATGCATCTCCTATAACTCCGGGAAGAACTCTCAAACCGCCCCTGCGGTGATGTACGCTTCCATCGGATTCCTGGCAGGGTTTATAGGAGCGATAATTTGGAGAAGAAGGTGACGGCAACCTTTGAATATTACCAATTTGGTAATATACTTGGTGGGTAATATGTTCTACAACCGGGAACGCGAGCTTGAAAAGCTGGAGGAAGTTTACTCGTTTCCAAGTTCTAGCTTTCTGGTCATTTATGGGAGAAGGAGGGTTGGGAAGACGGCTCTTGTCAGGGAGATTTTAAGGATCAAGCCCGGGGTGTACTTCTTTGTTGGGAAAAAGATGAAGCGTTGCTCCTTGAAGAGTATTCGCACGAAGTAGAAGAGAGACTTTCTGAGTATCTCCCTTCCTACTTGAAGCCAAAGTTCGGTTCTCTTGAGGAGCTCGTGGAGTTTTTGCTCGACTTCTCGAAGGAGAGAAAGCTCGTTGTGGTTTTCGAGGAGTTTCAGAACTTCAGAACGGTTAAACCATCTTTCTTTTCCTCACTCCAGAAACTCTGGGACGAGAAAAAAGACCGCTCAAACGTTGTATTCATAGCTGTGGGTTCATACGTCGGTATGATCAAGCGCCTATTCATGGACAGCAAGGAACCCCTCTTCGGCAGGGTTGATGAGTGGGTGAAGCTCAGGCCCTTTGACTTCTGGACCTCATTTAACTTCATGCGATCCCTGGTTGATGTTCCGCCTATGGACTTCGTTGAGCTGTTTTCAGCGCTGGGTGGAATGCCGAGGTATCTCCTTTACATCCCGCGTTACTATCAAGGAAACTCTATCGAAGCCCTAAAGTCGCTTTTCTTCGACGACTTTGCTCCGTTGAGAGAGGAGGGTTTAAACGTCCTCAAGCTGGAGTTTGGCAGGTTCTATCGTGCCCACTTCTCGATCCTCGAAGCGGTCAGCCTCGGTTACGTTACGCCCAAGGAGATCAGCGACAAAACGGGCATGAAACTGCTGACCGTTGGAAAATACCTCAGCGAGCTGACGAACCATTATGAATACCCGACGAGGGAAGTCCCCGTTACCGAAAACCTATGAAAACGAGGAAAGTGACATACAGGATAAGCGACGAGTTCTTCAGCTTCTGGTTCAGGTTCATCTACCACAACTACACCGCCCTCGAAGAAGGCTCGGAAAGGGTCTTCGAGCGCTTTAAGGCAGAGTTCCCTGCTTTCGTAGGAAAAACCTATGAGAGGATAGCGCTGGAGTTTGTGAGAAGGCTCGACCTTGGCTTCAAGCCCGAACGCGTTGGCCGCTGGTGGCACAGGAAGGAAGAAATAGACGTGGTGGCATACAATAGAAATGATGTTGTCCTCTTCGAGGTCGAGTGGAGCGACCTAAGCTTGAGAGACTCCAGAAAAGTCCTGAAAGCCTTTGAAAAGAAGGCAGAACTCCTTCCATTAAGGGGGAACTATCGTTTTGGAATTGTGGCTAGAGAACTTGAGGGAAAAGAGGAACTGAGGAAAGAAGGCTTCTTGGCCTTTGATCTCGGCGATGTCACAGGGGCATCCAGTACGAGAGGAGAATAAGGAGGCTCAACTCCTAATCACTTTTAAAAACTGGATCCCTTCGAAATCCTTGTCAAACGTGGCAATCTCCGTTATTCCATGTTTTAAGCATGTGGCAACTATTATGGCACCATTTGGCAAAAGACCAAACTTCTCTGAGACGGCTATGATTGTTTCAATGTCGTTTTCTTCCTCAATAATTTCGACGCCAGAAAGGTTCACAAGCTCCAGGACAAGAGAATATGCCCTTTTGAGCACCAAACGGCCTTCTCTGCTCTTTGCAAACACCTCAGCATCGTATATGTTGGTAATTCCCCTATCCCTTGCGAGTCTTCGAAAAGTCACGTAGACTGCTTTGTTTATTGTTGTTCGAGAGATGGCTTTGTCTGGGTACCCGAGTATTCTCTCAGCACTTTCACTCATCGGCGTTTCAAAGAGGTAGCTGTACATGACGTTTGCATCAACATAATCACCGAACTCAGCCTCCAGCTCGTATGCCTTGAGTTCCTCGAACTCGGCCTTTCCCAAAATCCCCCTGAGTTTCCTGAAGTCGCCCTTCGGCCGTTTTTTCTCCTTTAGGAGCTCCCTGCGAAGCAGTTCAAGTTCCAAGAGCCTCTTCAGCTCGTCAGGATCTCAGGTTAACTCCTTTTCTCACTCCTTCCACACC
This sequence comes from Thermococcus sp., assembly GCA_021160985.1. GTDB lineage: Archaea > Methanobacteriota_B > Thermococci > Thermococcales > Thermococcaceae > Thermococcus. The sequence goes on along the minus strand of JAGHBN010000105.1, from coordinate 8,492 downwards.
TCAAGAACCATGAACCTCCTTACGAGCGGGTTCGGGTAGAGCTCCCAGCCAACCCCTTCCGTCTCCGCTTCAATCTCCCCGTAGAGACCGCCCTCACGGGGGTCGAGGCTCTCGCCGTAGATTTTTCCGGGACTGATTTCCACCTTCATATACCGGGGAAGGCCGACGATGGCTTTACCGTGCTCCCTCGCGAACTCGATGGCCCACTTGGCGGTGTACAGGCCCGCGTAAATTTCCGCTATCCTGACCGGGACGCTGGACTTGCCGATGGCGATTATTTCTATCCCCGTCTCCTCCCAGAACTTCCTGGCGAGGGGCTGGAGGTCTTTGGCCAAGTCCTTCCAGACCTCCTTCCCACGGTCGGTTATCGTCAGGGCGTCAATGGTAGGCTCGTCGAGCTTCCTGACCTCTATTCCCCCTATCGTCGAGTCGAGGTGGATAACATCGGGCATGACTTCCCTCGCGAACTCCACTGCAAGGAAGGCCTCGTCCCTTATCGCCTGTCTGCCGCTCATGTCGTAGTTGAAAGGGTCCGCATACTTCACCCTGCTGAGCGTCGCCGTCCTGTAAGGCTTCTCGACGAGCACCGCCGCGGTGGCTATCAGTCCCACCGGCTCGTAGTCCTCGGTCAACAGGGCTCCCCCTGTATCGGCTGCCACAAACTGCACAAACATCACCTCGGTCAGACGCTGAGTCTCATCACTTCTCAGGACTCGGCAAATTCATCATCCCTATGAGCTCCACGACTTCCTTCTTTAAAGCCCTTACCGTGCTCTCATCAAACGATGACATCCAGGAGTACCTTTCGATAGTATCATGCACCCCCGGATGCCTCACACGGAGGTAGGGCTTGAGCTCCCTTATAGGCATCAACCTGCCCGTCTCGCGGTGGGCAATTATTGCAGCGACCGCATACAGGGCATCAAGGTAAGAATCGTATGCAAGTTCGAAGTTCCGCTTCTCAACGTACCTGTCTCCCGCTTTTATCAAACTCCGAACCCGCTCAATCAGTTCACCTTCCATGCCCCCACCGGGGAGAGTTTATAAGCACAAAAATATAAACCTCCCGCAGTATGAGGGGGGAAACTATAGTCTGGGCCGCCGTGATACTGGGGATCATCTACATCTCGTGGGAGGTAACCAGACCGTTCGTGAGTGCCATCTTCTTCGGAGTGGTTCTGGCCTACGCCGTATATCCCCTCCAGAAACGTCTGGAGAAGAAGTTATCCAGCTCGGCTTCCGCCCTCCTCCTTAGCGGGATGATGATAGGCCTGGGCGGAGGCATAACCGCCGGTCTGCTCATAATATCCGCCCAGGTAGCGTCTTCCTTCTATCGGGGGGTTGTGGACTTTATAGACTGGCTACTCCAGCAGCCCCTCCCCCCGGAGGTCATAAAGTTCATAACAGACTTTTCGGACCAGCTCATCCCCAAGCTCTCGGATGCCCTTTCCCGCCAGGCTTTCTCAATACCCAGCTACCTGCTCCAGCTCCTCGTATTCCTGTTCACTTTCTACTACTCCCTTGCATATGCAGAGGAAATCGTGGGGAAGATACGCGCATCCCTCCCCGAGAAAAACCGTGAGCTGGGAGAGAAGCTTCTAGAGAGCATGAACAAGACCCTCTCGGCCCTCGTCAGGGCATGGCTGTTGCTCAACGTTGCAAAAGGGTTCTTGATGACCCTCGGCTTTTTGATTTTCGGCGTTTCAGACCTCTACACGGCTATCGTAGCTGGTTTCCTCACTTTCATATTCTCCTTCGTCCCGCTCTTCGAGGGATGGATGATATGGCTGATAGCCGCCGGTTACTTCGTCCTTCACGGCATGTACGGCCATGCCATTGGAATATCCATTTATGGCTTCCTCCTGGTTTCGCCAATGCCGGACTACACGATAAGGCCCCTCATGGTGGCAAAAGATACAGAGCTCGACGAGACCCTGGTATTCTTAGGGATGGTCGGCGGGACGTGGGCCATGGGGCTCAAGGGCCTGATAATCGGCCCCATCGTCCTGAACCTTCTTCTGGTGCTCCTGAAAGAATGGAAGAAGATCACAGCCGAGAGAGAACCTTTACACCCGCCTTCTCCATCTCCTTCAGAGCCTCAAGCTCGCCCTCCTTCGTTATCCCCCTAACGGCGTCGCGGAGGAGGTACGTCTCGAAGCCGTTCCTGACCGCGTCGAGGGCCGTCGCCTTAACGCAGTACTCGGTTGCAACGCCGCAGACGTAAACGCGCTTTACACCATTCTCCCTCAGAATTTCCGCCAGGTTCGTTCCCTCGAATCCTGAATAGGCCTCCTTATCCGGCTCCGTGGCCTTTGAGATTATCACGGCATCGGCAGGAAGTTCAACGACGAACTCGGCCCCGGGAGTGTTTTGAACGCAGTGCCTCGGCCATGGGCCGCCCTGCTCCCTGAAGCTTACGTGGTTCTCGGGGTGCCAGTCTCGCGTGGCAACTATCAGGGCCCCGCGCTCCCTGAACTTTTTGATGTACTCATTCACCCTCGGTATGATTTTGTCACCGTCCGGAACCGGCAGTGCTCCCCCGGGCATGAAATCCCTCTGCATGTCCACAACGATGAGGGCCTCCTCGGGCATGGCATCACCCCAGAATAGAATTCGACAGGACCCTTAAACGGTTTATGGAGAAAGAAAACCTCAAATCTCAAGCAGATCCTTGAACCTCGACATATCAACGCCCTCTGACATCCCAAAGAGATACGCCAGGACCTTTTCATCGAGGTCCCCGTACCGCTCGCGCATAGCTTTGATGCCCTCAAGGACCTCCTCCCTCCCCCAGCCGAGGGACTCGGCTATGTAAGATACCATCTCGTTAAAAAGGTCCTCCTCAACCCCTTCCTCCACCAGCAGAGCTTCGTTGGCAACCAGAAGGCCGTCTCTCTCTTCGAGGAGGCCTTCCTCCAGAGCCTTTGCTATAAGCTCCTTCGCGGCCTTCACATCCATCAGGCGGAGGCTGAAGGCAAGTATCCCAACGAGCTCGCTACGGGTAAACTCCAGAGAGCCCTTGTACTCAACAGCGCGTTTTATCGGGTGCACGCAACCACCTAACTTTTTTAGGGTGCTGGAATAAATAAACCTTTGCCCGTTAGACGTTTAAAGGCCAGCAAGAATTCAAAATGGTGGTGTCAATGGAGCAGAGGACTCACAGGCTGACGTCTGAAAGGCTGGTTGGAAGGCCCGTGAAGATCGAGGAGGGGTATGCAGAGGTAGTCCTCCAGACGACGGAGGAGATGGCTGTTGATGAGTACGGCCTTGTCCACGGCGGCTTCACTTTCGGACTGGCAGATTACGCGGCCATGCTCGCGGTAAACGAGCCGACGGTTGTCCTTGGAAAGGCCGAGGTCAAGTTTCTGAAGCCGGTTAAGGCGGGAGAAAAGCTGGTGGCCAAGGCCAAAATAATGGAGGAACCCGAAGGGGGTGTGGGGGACGGAACGTCCCCCCGGAGGAAGAAGTTGGTGAAGGCCGAGGTTTTCAACGAGAGGGACGAGAAAATCTTCGAGGGAACCTTCCACTGCTATGTTCTGGAGAAGCACGTGCTCGAATGAGCCAAAATTTTTTAAACATAAATATCGAAATCCGATATCGGTGTTCGATATGAAGTACCGGGACTTCTTAGCTCTGCACATACTCCACCACGCGAGCGAAGAACCGGTTACAGGCTCGTTTCTGATGAAAGAACTCGAGAGACACGGTTACCACCTCAGCCCAGGGACGATATATCCCCTTCTCCACTCCCTGGAGGGGGAGGGCCTTCTCAAAAGCCACTGGGAGGTAAGGGACGGCAGACGGGTTAGGGTCTACGAGATAACAGAAATCGGCCAAAGAACCCTCGAGGAAGGGAAGGAAAGGCTGAAAGAACTCTGTCTCGAACTGCTGGGGGAATAAAGGATGGAAGAAAAGGAGAGGAGAATATTGGGAATAAGCTGGAACGTCTTCCTGCTCGGAATCGTCAGCTTCCTCAACGACATGAGCAGCGAGATGATAGCCCCGGTGGTGCCAACCTATCTGACCGAAATCCTGGGGATCGGCAAGACAGTCAGCGGCTCGATAATGGGCCTCATCGAAAGCCTGAGCTCGCTGTTCAAAGTATTCTTTGGCCATTTCAGCGACCGCTTCAGGAAGAGAAAGCTTTTCGTGGCCTTTGGCTACCTCTTTTCCACCGTAGCAAAAGGGGCCCTCGCATTCATCCACTCCTGGTGGGACTTCGTAGCCCTGCGGGTTCTCGACAGGGTGGGCAAGGGCATAAGAACCGCACCGAGAGACGCTCTCATCGCCGAGTCGAGCGAGAAGGGAAAGACCGGAAAGTCCTTCGGCTTCCACAGGATGCTCGACACGCTTGGGGCCGTCGCCGGCCCGCTGGTGGCGATAGCGGTTCTTGAGCTTCTCAAAAACCTGCCCCTTAAAAGCGCCTACCGCCACCTCTTCCTGCTCTCGGCCGTCCCAGGCCTGATCGGGGTAGCCATCGTCGTGCTACTGGTCAAAGAACGGGGCAGCGGGATAAAAAAGAAAGTAACGGGTGTCTCGGCACTCAAATCCAGGAACCTCCGCCTGTTTTTGACGGTTGTTGCTGTAGGGGCGCTGGGAAGGTACAGCTATGCCTTCACGATGTGGAAGGCGCAGGAGCTCGGCTTTACCGTGGTCCAGAGCATAGCTTTCTACGCACTCTTCAACCTAATCTACGCCCTCTCCGCCTATCCACTAGGAACTTATTCAGACAGGTTCGGCAAGAAGAGGATGATAACCCTCGGCTTTGGAGTCGCGGCCCTAGCAGCTCTAGCCTTCGCCTATGCAGGGGACTTCTACACGCTCATGGCCGCCTTCGTGCTCTACGGAATCTACATCGCCATCGAGGACACGATACCCCGGGCCTACATGGCAGACCTGGCGGAGGAATACGAGAAGGGGACAGTCATCGGGGCATACCACACGGTCTTCGGCCTCTTCGTCTTCCCGGCATCGGCGATAGCGGGCTGGCTTTGGGCGGCGTATTCACTGGAGTACAGCTTCCTCTTCGCGGCCGTCATGAACCTCCTTGCACTTGTCATGATGAACTTTATTAGCGATTAATCCCGACATTTATTCAACCTGTCGCCCGATTTTCAGTATTATTTTGTCAAAAAGTCTAAAAACTGGGGGGAGTATTGGAAACGGTGAAGGGCGTGAGACTTCTGGTCATCGGGACAGGGGGCACAATAGCCAGTGCGAAGACGGAGAGGGGATACAAGGCCCAGCTCGGAATAAGCGAGATTCTGGATATTGCGGGGGTAAAGAGGCACAACAGCCTCACCATAGACTGCTGGGACCTCCTGAACATCGACAGCACGCTGATACAGCCAGAGGACTGGACTAAAATAGGAAAGGCCGTTTACGAATCCATCCCAGAATACGATGGAATAGTCATCACCCACGGAACGGACACCATAGCTTACACTTCATCCGCCCTGAGCTTCATCCTCCGCAACCTCCCGATACCGGTCGTTCTCACGGGTTCAATGCTCCCCATAACCGAACCCAACAGTGATGCGCCCGAAAACCTGAAAACTGCGATAAGGTTCGCGATGGAGGGAACTCCCGGGGTCTATGTGGCCTTCAGGAACAAGGTAATGCTGGGAACCCGGGTTTCAAAGGTTCACTCCATCGGCCTCAACGCGTTCCAGAGCATCAACTATCCAGACATAGCGTACCTCAAAGGAGACAAAATCATTTTCCAGCACAGGATCCAGCCACCTTTGGGGGAAACGATTTTTGACCCGGCCCTCGACCCTAAAGTGGCATACCTGCGCCTCACACCTGGCCTCTCTCCGGAAACGTTCCTTGCGGTAGAAAAGACCGTCCACGGAATAGTGCTCGAAGGGTACGGCGCGGGAGGAATACCTTACAGGGGGAGAGACCTCCTAACCGCAGTTTCCATTGTAGCCTCTAAGAAGCCGGTTCTGATGACGACCCAGGCCCTCTACGGGGGCGTTGACCTTACCAGATACGAGGTCGGAAGAAGGGCCCTTGAGGCAGGCGTCATACCTGCTGGAGACATGACCAAGGAGGCGGCCCTCACAAAGCTGATGTGGGCCATGGGACACACAAGAAACCTCGAAGAAATAAGGGAGATCATGAAAAGAAACATTGCTATGGAGCTAAGCTCCCAGCTTCTTTAACTCCTCGTCCCCTATTATCAGCGGCCTCTCGGCCTCAATAACGTAGCTCAGCTCCCACTGGACTTCCCCCCGATTCATCAGCTCCGCGTAGCGCTTCGCCCTTTCCTCGGCCTCCTCTATGCTAGAGGCCTCCACTATCCTCCTCACGTACCACTTAAGATCACCGTACCTGAGCTTGAACTCTGCCATAAACATGGGCATCACCGGAAAGAATTGGAAGGGAAGTATTAAAACTTTAAGGCTCGGCGGCCAAGTAGACGCCGTCCCTTTCAAAGGCCTCGAAAACCTTTCCCCCATCCTTCGTTTTGAGTTCCACGAGAACCTTTTTGGGCATCCTTTCAGCGTCAATCTCAACCTTTCGCGTGCTGAGAACCTGAATAAAGGCGTCACCCATGCGTTCAAACTCAAAAACCAGGGCACCATCTTCCCAGTGGTGGCCGCGGTAGGAAACACCGCCCATTCTGAAAGTGACTTCAAGAACGATTTTCATCAACATTCCTCCAAATAGTGCTCATTAACCATTAAGTCGGCGATGTTAAAAAGGTTGGCATTGAAAGGGGAATAGAAAGGCTCTCAGCCAACCTTCTTTAGCTTAACGACCTGCTTCGCGAACTCCTCGAGAACCTCCTTTCTCATGCCCTCGAAGAATTTAATTGATCCGGCGTAGCTGTGGCCGCCGCCTTCGATTCCAGCGCTCGGCAGGGCCTCTTGGAGCTTTGGAATTATCTCGTTGAGGTCGAAGTTGTAGGCTGCCATCCCGTCGCTGGCCCTCACTACAGCGAAGTCCGGCCCGTAGGCGAGCGTGATTATTGGGGAGTCCTCGCCGTACTTCTCCTTGAAGTGGTCGTGGATTAAACCGCTCAGCTTACCCGGGGAAGGATAGGAGAACTTCGGCGCGAAGAGCTCCACATCGATTGTGTTGAACCTTATGCCGTTCGGCAGGACGACGCTCTTGACGTGCGGCAGGGACGCCCTCAGGGCCTTCTCCTGCTTCTCCTTGACCTCCGGGTAGATAGCGTTAATGAGCTCGCGGTGCCTCTGCAGGTTGCCCGTGAGGAGGAGAATCTCGTCTATTATGCCGTGTCCGTCCATGAACTTCCAGTAGAAGGCCTCGTGGTCGATGACCTCGGCGATCTTCTTCAGGTCCTCCTCGTCGAGGCCCTTGGCCTTCTTCGCTATCTCAAGGTACTGGTAGAACTCCGGCGCCTTGCTCCTGTCGCCGGTTCCGGCTATTGCAGGCAGGTGCTTTATTCTGTCCTCGACCTCCGGGTTGATGAAGCGCGCCACTTCCGTCGCCAGCATTCCCGCGGTGAGTTCGTAGTAGCCGCGCTTTATGTGGTGCGGGTTGACGTGGACATCAACGTAGTCATCGACCTTGGCCCTGTCCTCGCTAACCCACTCGCGCGGGTCGTGGTGGTCTATGACAACTATCGGGACGCCGTAGGCCTTTATCCTCTTGTAAGCCGGAATGTCCTCGCTCGTTCCGCCATTGTCCACTATCACGAGGAGGGGAAGCGGGTCGCCGAACTTCTCGTGATCCTCGACCATGAAGATTATGTCCTTGAGGACATCTTCCAGCTCATAGAAGGGGGCCCTGCTGGGCCTGCGCTTGAAGAGCTTCCACCTGGCCTGCGGGTCGGGCGATATCTCCTCTATAAGGGGCACTATCGCATACTCCAGGGCGAGGCCCGATGTATATCCGTCGGCGTCCGAGTGGTGCCTCAGGAGGATCGGCCTGCCCTCCAGGATGGCCCTGCGTATCATGAAGGCGGCCTTCATTATCTTGGGCTTGAGCTTTTTGAGAATCTCACTCTCCACCAGGAAGCCGACGTCCTGCGGCTGGGCGCGCTTGTCTAGCTCAGCCTCTATCTGCTGCTTAACCCTGGCAGCGTCCGGGCCCCAGAGCCTCGTCATGTCGCTGGTCTCAATCTGAATCTCGCCGGAGTGGAAAGCTATCTTTCCGATGATCTCCACTATGTCGCCAACGTTTATGTTCGGATAAGCCCTCACTCCGGGGGCCTCAAAGGCAGCCGCCCACGTTATTCCAGTCCCGTCGGTTATCGTGAAGACGGTCGGACCGCCGGTGACCTGTATCTGGGTGACCCTACCCTGTATCCTCACCGTCTTCCCTGCCATGTCCTTGCTCAGCTCGGCTATTGGGGTTACAGGAAGCTCTTTTCTGACGAGGACTTCCTTGTAGTGCTTGAGTGCCGACTCTATAAGATCTACCTCCCTCTTGTCAGGTCTGACGTCGAGAACCTGGACGAGAATCTCCTCTCCCGGCTTGTACTCCCCCCCACCGAGAAGGTCCTTCCTCTTTATAAG
>JAGHBN010000181.1 GCA_021160985.1 Thermococcus sp. | reverse complement strand
GGTTCGGTGTTTAGGATTGGCACTATCTCCTTTGCCTCTTCCATGTCGATGAGCCTCGTGGGGACTCCGAACTTGTTCTGGAGCTTTATGTTGTTCTTGAAGGCCTCGACCTCCTCCTCGCTCGTGGCGAGGAACAGGTAGCCCGTCTGCTTGAAGTTTATATCGAAGCCGAGCTCCTCCTCAAGCTTCTCCCACCGCTCAACGGAGTACTTCATGAGCCTGATGTTTGCCTCGTCCGTGAACTGGGCGCGGATTCCGGTTGCACAGCGGAAAGTAGAACCCGAGCCGAAGTAGTTTTTCTCGAAGAGAATGACCTCCTCGCCGAGCTTCGCCAGCTCGTAGGCGGTGGCAACGCCCGTTATCCCGCCGCCGATAATCGCTATTTTACTCATCGGCACCACCCACTATGACCTCTACGCGGACGGGCCTGGTCGGAACCCTCGCCTTCGGGAGCGGTATCTCCTCCTGCCTCCTTCCTGTCTTCCTGGCCAGTATGCCGAGGACTATTGGAATGCAAGTCCTCCCCTGGCAGGGGCCCATGCCTATGCGGAGGAGCCTCTTGAGCTCCTCTATATCGGTAACGCCTGAATCTATGAGCTTTTCCACATCTTCAACTGTGACGTCGTTACAGCGGCAGACGATTTTCTTTCCAGTCATTTTACTCCCTCCGTTCAACCCTAACGGCCCTTACCTCCCAGGCGAGCTCGATTGGCACCTCGACCGTGATAATCGGCGTGTCCCCCTTGGTTTTCTCTCTGGGGACTACCGTGATGACTTTGCCCCTGCCCACGGGCTCTCCGACGCGGTTGAGGAGAACGACTTCCTCGCCCCTCTCAGGCACGGGGAGAAGTTCGTGGGGCATCGTTATTCTCGCCTTGTCGCCGACGTAGTGCACCATGAAGAAGGCCAGGCCGGGGCATATCTGGACGCAGAGGGAGCAACCAATGCACTTCTCGTAGTCAACCATCGGCAGGTCGTTGGGTGTCGGCATGCTTATTGCGCCGGTGGGACATATCTCCCTGCACGGGGCGCAGGGTATCTCCTGCGGGCACTCGGGGACAGCGACGGGCTTCGCCCTCAGCCTCTCCTCGCTCGGTTTTGGGATTATCTTGAAGAGCTCCTCCGGCGTTATGTAGCCGTTTCTGAGGTAAGTGGGAATTTCACTCACCGGAAACACCTCCTGCGAGGGCCTTCTTTATGCCCTCAAGCACGTGCCTGCCAAAGGGCCCGGAGCGGAACTCAAGGAGGTCTTTCTGGGCTTTCTCCATCTCCTTGAGCCAGCTCTCGTCCGCTATGCCGAGCCTCAGTGCGGCGGCTATGCCGGCTATCTTCCCCTCAAGCATGGCGGTGGTGGCTTCTTCTATACCCGCAGAATCGCCGGCAACGAATATTCCCCTCACTGTGGTCTCCATCCACTCGTCGCGGACAGCTACGTGGCCTCCAAGCTCGCGGACGAACTTTATCTGACAGCCGGCCTGGTGGAGTAGCTCGATGCTCGGCCTCAGGCCCACAGCGAGGGCTATGACGTCAACGTCAAAGACCTTCTCGGTTCCGGGTATCGGCCTCCAGTTCTCGTCCAGCTGGGCAACTACAGCCCTCTCAACCTTCTCCTTCCCTTCTGCGCGCAGAATCGTGTGCCTCGTGAGTATTGGAATCCCCAGGCGCCTGACCTTGGCGGCATGGACGAAGTATCCGCCGATCTTAGGCATGGCCTCCACTATTGCCTTAACCTCGACTCCAGCCTGGAGGAGCTGGTAGGCGAGAATAAGCCCCACGTTTCCGGCTCCGACTATGAGAACCCTGTCGCCGGGCTTGACCCCGTAGGTGTTCATGAGGGTCTGAATGGCCCCCGCACCGTAGATTCCAGGAAGGTCGTTGTTTTCGAAGGGAATCATCTTCTCCATGGCACCGGTGGCAACTATAACCGCCCTCCCTCTGAACTCGATCAGCTCGCGGTTGTCCCTGACGGCAAGGACGAGCTTCTCGTCGCCCTCCTGGAAGATTCCGACGGCAGATGCCTTGAGGAATACCTCGATGTTTTCTCTCTTCCTGGCCTCGTTCTCAAGGATTTTCGCTATCTCTACGCCCCTGACTCCAGCAAACTGCTCGCGTTTGCCGAAGAACTTGTGCGTCTGCTTGACGAGCTGGCCGCCGAGCATGTGGTTCTCGTCGAGGAGGACTACCCTTGCCCCTGCGTCTGCCGCGTGGATGGCCGCCATCAGGCCCGCCGGGCCACCGCCGATTATCACGATGTCGGCTTTTACGACCTTTGCGTCCTTGAACTCTGGAGGTTTTGTCTCCTTTGGCAGTTTGGCCTTTCCGTGCTGGGGCTCTATCTGCATGCCGTCCTCGACGAGGGTTATGCACGTCCTGACGTTGGGGACTCCGTTGACGACCATGAGGCAGGAGGAACACTTGCCTATTGCACAGAAGAGTCCTCTCGGGCGCTTTTCGTTGGAGGAGTAGTTCAGAACCCTCACGCCAGCGGCGTGCAGGGCCGTCGCGATTGTTTCTCCCTCGTAAGCCTTGATTGGCTGGCCTTTGAAGTAGATTGTGACTTCCCTGCCACGCTCAAAACGCAGAACAGGATGCTCGATTAAGCGCACGGTATATCACCCATGCACTTATTCGTTCACAAATTTATGAAAATTTTTCAACCCAATGGTGGGCAACCTTTGGTTTCAGGGGGTACCAAACCTTTATATATCCGGTTCCGGTAACTTAATCCGGCGGCGGGCTAGGCCGGGGGGTTCGGCGTCCCCTGCAACCGGAAACCGTCGACATGCCGGGGCCGAAGCCCGGGGGGCGGTTCCTGAAGCCGTCCCCGGAAGCCGGGGCACAACGGTGATCCCTCGTCCCGGGGGGCCGGCGGTGGGCGAGGTCCGGCTGGAGG
>JAGHBN010000164.1 GCA_021160985.1 Thermococcus sp. | reverse complement strand
CAGCTGATGGAGAACAAAGGGATAATCTACGCCTTCGATGTCGGCGAGGACAGGCTGAAGGAGACCCGCTTAAACCTCTCGCGCCTCGGCGTTACGAACACCGTCCTCTTCCACAGATCGTCGCTCTACATAGACGAGCTCGGCGTCGAGTTCGATAAAATTCTACTCGACGCCCCCTGCACAGGCACAGGGACGATACACAAGAACCCAAAGCGTAAGGCCAGCAGGACGATGGACGACGTGAAGTTCTGCCAGAACCTTCAGATGAAGATGCTTGAGAAGGGACTAAGCGTTCTCAAGAAGGGCGGAATCTTAGTTTACTCAACCTGTTCCCTCGAACCCGAGGAGAACGAGTTCGTAATCCAGTGGGTTCTGGACAACTTTGACGTTGAGCTCCTCCCGCTCCGCTACGGCGAGCCCGCGCTGACAAGGCCATTTGGAATCGAGCTGAGTGAGGAGATAAAGAAGGCGAGGCGCTTTTATCCCGACAGGCACGGGACGAGCGGCTTCTTCGTGGCGAAGATAAGGAAGCTTTAGCTAATCCTTGGACTCGGCGGCAAGGCGCTCGTCGAGTTCCCTCAGCCTTTTGATGACATCCTCGCTCAGGAGCTTCTCCAGTTCTTCCCTCGCAGCTTTTGCCAGCTCGAACTTCGAGTCGTGCTTTCCGAGGGATGTCCAGTGGATTTTCTTCCCCTCGACGAAGACGTCTATGTCGCAGAGGCGCTTGTAGCCGTGGTACTCGATGCCTTTGAGCAGGAACTTGACCCGCTCCGGCTTCTCCCACGTCAGGAGCTTGAGCTTGTAAACGGGAACGCGCATGAAGGGCCTCGGGTAGTCCCAGTCCCAGCCTTCCCCGACGATGAAGCCCAGGTCGAGGTCTTCAATCACCATCATAAGGCGCTCTATGTTCTCCTCGTAGCGCCTATCCGTGTCGTAGATTTTAATCGTGATCTCACTCCACTCCGGCATCAGTTTCAGCAGTAGGAGGGGTGCGTCGAGGCTGAGCTCCCGGTAAACCTCGAGGAAGTCCCTGTGAATGAGGACGGCGCCCTCAATGTCATCGGGCCCTATGGGGGAGTTCAGCTTCTTCCTTGTCAGGCCTATTATGGTGTCCCCTGCTTCGCCTTCATCGAAGGCGGTTCTTATGTCCATTATCTCCCCGCCGTACTTCTCGGCGATGAGCCTCAGCCCTTCCTCAACCTTGTCCGGGACGCGCATGAGTATCAGCGTGCTCTCTACGTGGACTTTCTCAACGGGAAGCTTGCTGTTGATTATCCTGCTCAGGATGACTGGAGCGTGGCACTTTACCAGAAATGCCCTCTCGGGGGGGATCGTCTCCTTCTTCCACTCCTCTGTCACAAAGACCACGGTCTCGAACTCGTTGCTGTTTCTTATCGCCTCGTCCGTGGGGATTTCCTCAACGCCAAAAATCTCCCTCAGGGCTGACCTCACGGCCTCCTCATGGGGTGTCCTGAGGAATATTATCGACGGCCCGAACCTCAAAACGCGCATCACAACCCCCTCCACATCTTGTATCCCCTATCAAAATCCGTACCTCCGGGGTACTTCACGCGGTATGTCCTCCCGCTTGGGAGAAGAACAAAGTTTACACCGAAGATTCCATTCAGCCCCCGCTCTATCAGCTTGAAACTGTGGCCGTACAGCCTGAAGTCGGCGTCCAGACCGGCCACCTCCATCCACGTGTGGCCGAGGGCGAACCTTTTACCTTCTATTTCAACGACCGTTCCGGGCTCAACGACGGAATCGTCAAAGAACTCTCTGACTACCTCGGGGTCGTCCTCGTTGCCGGGGACGATGTAGAGCTCCGCTCCGGAGTTCTTGAGGATTCTGGCCAGCTTCCTAACAGCCCCGATGTAGAGCGGCTTCAGCTCGGGTCTCCTCTCCAGCTTTATGTTGTCGGCGAGGTCGCCCGTGTGGATTATGTAGTCCGGCTCCGTCTTTTCAATCAGCTCGTTGAGGAAGCGGTAAACGCTTTCGGGAGTATCGCTTATGTGAATGACCTTCGTTTCGTCGGTGGAGGAGAGCAGTTCCATGACCTTTTTCCGGAAGAGCGGGAGTCTTATCGGCATTAAAGGGAATAGAGGGGAGGGCTTATATATACCTTCGCCAAATCGATAGGGGTGTTACCATGAAGGTTCTAGTTCTCGGTGCCGGAAACGTTGGTAGGGCAGTGGCATGGGATTTGAAGGATGAGTTCGACGTCTACGTTGGAGACCTCAGCGACGAGAGGCTGAAGGCCGTCTCGGAATTTGCCACGCCCATGAAAGTCGATGCTTCCAGTTTTGATTCCCTCGTTGAAGCCATGAATGGTTTTGAGCTCGTTGTTGGGGCCCTGCCAGGAAGGTTTGGGTATCGGTCGGTAAAGGCGGCTATAAAGGCGGGCGTTGACATGGTTGACGTCTCCTTCATGCCTGAGAATCCTCTGGAGCTTCGCGATGAAGCTGAAAAGGCGGGAGTCACGGTAGTTTTTGATGTGGGCTTTGCTCCCGGACTGAGCCACATTCTGATGGGCAGGATATGGCAGGAAATGGACGAGCTGAGGGAAGGTTACATCTACGTCGGCGGCCTTCCAAAGGAGCCAAGACCGCCGCTCTACTACAGGATTACCTGGTCTCCCAAGGATCTCATAGAGGAGTACACGAGGCCGGCACGCGTCATAAGGGGCGGGGAGTTAAAGGCCGTTGATCCCCTGGAGAGAATTGAGAGAGTGAAGGTGGGGGATTTTGAGTTTGAGACCTTTGTTAGCGATGGTCTGCGCTCCCTGCTGGAGAGCGTTAAGGCTGAAAAGCTGGAAGAGTGGACGCTCCGCTGGCAGGGACACCTCGAAAAGATGAAGGTTCTTCGGGAACTCGGCTTCTTCAGGCCCGAGCACATAGACAAGACGCTGGAAGTTATAGCACCCCTCATGACCTACGAGAGTCCCGACTTTTCAATAATGCAGGTGTTGGGAAGAGGGACGGTGGGAGGCGAGGAGAAGGAGATAGGCTACTTCCTGTACGATGAGGAGAGAGACGGCTTCACCTCGATGGCCCGCGTCACGGGGTTCACAGCAGCCATAATAGCGCGTATCGTTGTCGAAAAGGGCTGCACCTTTGGAGTTATTCCGCCGGAGATTCTTGGAATGCGCCCGGACACGTTTAAGAGGATTGTTGAAGAGGTCGCTGAGAGGGGCATAAGGCTGGAGAGGTGGGAGAATGCTTCACCTGGTGATAGCTGATGCCGAGCTTGAAACGGTTCCGGAGGAAATAGCGGATCATCCCTCTGTGGTGAACTATGCCCGCAGAAAGAAAAAGCGTCCCACTGAGATACTCCTCGATAGCAGCTACCACCACTCCGCCCTAAAGAAACTGCGGGATGGCGACAGGAGGGGGCGGCCGGATATAGTCCATATAAGCCTCCTCAATGCCCTTGAGAGCATCGCCAACAAGGAGGGACTCATACGCGTCTACGTTCACACCAGGAACGACGAGGTCATCCACATAAAACCCGAGACGAGGCTCCCGAGAAACTACAACCGCTTTGTTGGCCTGATGGAGAGTCTTTTCAGGGAGAAAGAAGTCCCAAAGGGGGTTGGCCTCCTCAGACTGGAGAAGAAATCCCTACCGGAGCTTGTAGATGAAATCGGAACGGAAAACGTTTTCGTGATGCACGAAGGTGGTGAGGTAGTGCCTCCAAGAGAGTTTGGACGGCTACTTTCCAGCTTCGATGAGGCTGTGGTTGTGGTTGGGGGATTTCCCCACGGCGACTTTTTGTCGGATGTCCCCTGGAAAAAAGTCTCGCTTTATAAATCCTCCCTAATGGCATGGATTGTAATTAACGAGGTTCTGGTAAACTTTGAGGCGAATATGAGTTCTCCATGAGTCTTTCTGCATAATCTTTTTATATCTCTTGCAGTAATCCCTAACTACCGAAATATATCGGGGGTGGTAACATGCGAAAGGTGGCAATTCTGATGGCATTTCTGATAGCAGGATACGTGCTTGGTATCTGGAACTTCCTTGTGTTGCCGAAGTACTACATGAACTTCGGGCTCAAGGGATTCCTTGTATCGCTCTTGGCAGTTCTCATAGCGATGTTCCTGATTTACTCTGAAGCGGAGAGCACCAAAAAGACAAGATACCTAATCTACGAGTTTTTCTTCAAGGTCGCGAAAAAGCCTGCTTTCATATTCACCCTGCTGATATTCCTTATAATAATGACCGGTGTCACAGCGTATTTCTCGGGATGGGCACTTATATACCTCTTCGGAGGCGATAAGAGTTACATACCCCTCTTTGCCGTGCTAACTGTTATCATTGCCGTTTTGCTGCTCCTCATGGCAAAGGGGAAGGTTCTGGAGTTTATATCTGGTGTTTCAATCCTTTCGATAGTCTTCACTCTGATTTCGGCGCTTCTCATTAGGAAGGAGGCCCTTTCAGCAATAACCTCGTCGCACGCTAAGGACTACACGACCCAGGCCCTTTCGGCGATAACGTCTTTCAACCAGCCGTTGTCTTTAGAGGGGGTTATCCTGCTTCTCTCGGGCACCATAGTCGCTTTTGGCCTCGGTGCCGGTGTATACTACGTCATTGGAACCTTTGCTCCAGAGGGGCTTGACTTCAAGAAGGTCCTTGTCGTGGTCTTCATCATTCAGGTCGTTCTGAGCTTTGCAGTCGCCTACACGATGGCTTACTCCCTTGGTCTGACTTATCAGGCCTTTGAGAAGGCTATGCACAATCCCAGAATCTCCCCCGAAGAAAGCCTCAACCTCTACACCCAATTCAGCGCCCTTAAGGAGTACGCCACAAACAGTACGACGCCCCTCCCGGATTTCGTTGAGGTGTTTTACACCATCCCCGAAATTCTCGAAGGCAACATCGCCAGTTCGGGGACTATAATAGCTCTCCTCATGCTGTCCCTGTACTTCTTCGGCTTTATGACAATAATCGTCCTCCTTGAGATGGGTGGTCAGATGGTATCAGAGGTGATGCAGCTACCGAGGGCAAAGAGCCTTGGTGTGGTCGGGTTCATCGGCATAGCCATCGCGGCCATAATGGGAGTAGACTTCGTGAAGACAATGTTCCTCATGGTTCCATTCAGCGTGGGTGCCCTTCTGGCCGTTGTGGAGGCTTATCCACTGTTATCAGCCAATGTAACGACCAAAAAAGGTCTGCTGAGTGCGGCAATGGCAGTACTGGTGCTAATCGGACTTGCGTCTTTGTACTATGCGTTCAGGATTCCCTCTGAGGCAGCCAAGATGGGTGCGGTGCTTGGCCTCGTGATATTTGTGCCGGTTTTCATGAACAATGTGTTGCTGAAGAGCCGCAGGTAACATCTCTCCTTTTCAAAAATTTTTTAAAGACCCTTCACAATCGGTTTTAGAACGCTTATAGGAGGTCTGAAAAATGGGAGACAAGACCAAGGTTCAGGTTAGCAAGCTCAAGCCGGGAAGGTACATCCTCATCGACGGCGAGCCCTGCAGGATCGGCAACATAACCGTTTCTTCACCTGGAAAGCACGGTTCGGCCAAGGCCAGGATTGAGGCCGTTGGAATTTTCGACGGTAAGGTCAGGAGCATCGTTAAGCCCACCAGCGCCGAGGTAGAGGTTCCGATCATCGACAAGAGGACCGCCCAGGTCATTGCCATAACTCCGGACACCGTCCAGATCATGGATATGGAGACCTACGAGCTCTTCGACGTCCCGATAGAGACCGGAGTTGCAGACGAAATCAAGGACCAGCTCAAGGAAGGCATCAACGTCGAGTACTGGGAGACCCTCGGCAGGATTAAGATTATGAAGCTCAAGGGTGAGTGAAGCCCTTTTTTCTCCTCTCTTTTGTTGACTTTTCGAAAAGTCTTTAAAGCAGTCCCCTCCTCCTTGGGGATGGGGAGTAAAATGGTCAACATCAACCGGCTGATACTCCGGAAATTCAGGAATATTGCGGGGAGCAGGTACGAGGAAATACTGAAATCCTACCGGGAATTCCTGCTTACTGAGGAGGAGATGAGGATACCCCGCGTGGATTCGGTTCTCCTGGCAATCGACCGCTACTCTGGCGAGGTTCCGGAGGGCGTTTTCAGGTTACTTGAGCACTATTCACCCCAGAAAGTGACGGTAATCTATGTGATCGATAGGAACACCTACCGCCTTATTAGGGACACCCTCGGCGAAAAGGATGCTGAGAAGTTTAGGGAGCGGGAAAGTGAGCTTGCGGAAAAGTTTTTAAAGGCAGTCAGCTCAGCGCTTGATGCCTTCGGCCTGAACTGGAGCAGAGAGATTGTATTCGCCGAGAAGACGGAGTACGTTGAAGGACTCATGAATGATTACGACGTCCTAGTCATAGGCAAGCAGTACGGGCTTGAGAGCACAAAAACGCACCACATAAGTCCCCTCGTCTTCAGGATAGTCCAGCACGTTACAAAGCCGGTGGTGCTCTACTGAGGTGATTCTTATGCAGACCGCGGAGTTGCTGGCCCTTTCAGTGTTCGCAGGGGTTTACGCATTCATAATCAGCGAGAGAGTCCACAGAACGGTAGCAGCTATGCTTGGTGCCTCGGTGATCCTCTTTCTGAACATCGTGCCGTGGGAGAAGGTTCCTGAATACCTCGACCTCGACACCATACTTCTCCTTGCCGGCATGATGGTGGTGGTTAACATCGCCCGCGAGAGCGGTCTTTTTGAGTACATAGCTATCAAGACGGCCAAATTTTCCAAAGGCGATCCCATGAAGGTGCTGCTCCTCTTCTCTGTGGTTACTGCCGTTGTGAGCGCCTTTCTCGACAACGTAACTACCGTTCTGCTCCTGACCCCCATGTTAATCTACATCACGAAGCAGATGGACGTCAATCCGGTCCCGTTCCTCCTCGCGGAGGTTTTTTCATCAAACATCGGCGGAACAGCGACGCTCATAGGTGACCCGCCCAACATAATGATAGGCTCCGCCGCCGACCTAAGCTTCAACGAGTTCATTGCCAACATGACGCCGATAGCGTTGGTGGACCTCTTCCTGGCCATCGGTATTATCTACCTCGCCTTCAGGAGGGAAGTCTCAGCCCACAAAAAGAGGACCGATGTTATAAGGAGGAGCATAATGACGCTCAACGAAGAGGATGCCCTAAAGGACAGGGCGCTCTTCAGGAAGTCCGTTATCATGATCCTTGCCATAGTGGTCGGCTTCTTCTTCCATGACATCCTGGGGATAAAGCCGGCGGTCATAGCCCTAACCGGCGCCTCGGTGCTCCTCCTCTGGAGCGGTGCTTCTCCGGAATATGCCCTCGAAAAGGTCGAGTGGGCCACCCTTTTCTTCTTCGGCGGTCTGTTCATAATAGTCGGTGCTCTGGTGGAGACGGGGTTCATAGACCAGGTTGCCAGGTGGATGACCGGCCATATACACTCCGAGACCCAGGCGATACTGGTTATCTCATGGTTCTCGGCCGTTGCCAGTGCTATAATCGACAACATACCCTTCACAGCCACCATGATTCCTCTGATAAAAGCGATGGGGGGTACCCTCGATACCTACCCCCTTTGGTGGGCCCTCTCTCTGGGGGCCTGCCTTGGCGGCAACGGAACCGCGATAGGTGCGAGTGCAAACGTGGTGGTCATAGGTATAGCATACAGGGAGGGCATAAGGATAACCTTCACGGAGTTTCTGAAAATAGGTGCTGTAATAATGGCCGCCACTGTGGCGGTTGGAAGCGCGATCATATGGTTCAGGTATGTGGGAATGTGAGGTGAGAAGATGAGGATATTGGTGCTCGTTGATGGGTCAAAGTGGAGCCAGAAGGCGGCACTCCACGCCTTTTCAGTGGCCAGGAGGAAGGGGGCAAAGGTGGTTCTCTTCTCGGTTCTCGACAGAAAGGAAGTTAGGGCCATTGCGTTCCATTTGAGTTTAAGGAGTGAGAACCTCGAGGAAATTAAGAGGTTTGAGGAGACTGCCTGGGAGGAGATGAAAAAGAGCGTCAAAGATGTCATTACGAACCTTCTTGAACTCGGCAGGGAGGAGGGGATAAACTGCTCCTTCAGGATAGTGGAGGGCTCGGCAAGGGAGAGGATTCTCGAGGAGGCCAACAGTGGGAAGTACGACTTGGTCGTCATGGGTGCCTACGGGAAGAGCGGGAAGACGAGGATAGGCTCCCTCCTTGAGGACGTTGTAGGCTTCATCGAGCCCCCAGTAATCATCGTGAGGTGATGGCTGTGGACTTCCTGTATGCCTACGAGAGTCTCAAGCTTGAGTTTCCCCTCGTTTCCCCGGAAGAGGCGAGGTTCGTGATACTCGGTGTTCCCTTCGATGGAACGACAAGCTTCAAGCCCGGCGCGAGGTTCGGACCGACCCTCATCAGACACGCCACCCTCAACCTCGAGAGCTACATCCTAGACTACGATATCGACATAGCCGAACTGCCAATAGCGGACATCGGAGACATTGCAGTCGTTGCCGGCGACCCCAGGAAAACGGCCGACAGGGTTCGGGAGACGATTGAAGAGCTAAGGCGCGTTAACCCGGATGCGATACCGATACTCCTCGGCGGCGAGCACTCCCAGACGCTCGGGGCCGTTGAAGCACTTAAGCCTGCCAGCTACATCGTATTTGATGCCCACCTCGACCTCCGCGATAGCTACGAGGACAACCCCTACAACCACGCCTGTGTGGCGAGAAGGATAAGCGAGCTCGGGGTGAATGAGGCGATGTTCGGGATAAGGAGCGGGACAAGGGAGGAGGTCGAGTACGCCGAAGAGAACGGCATCGCATGGGTTCACGCGAGGGACTACGATTTCGATGCATTTGTTGAGCTGGTGAAGCCCCTCCCGGAGCCGGTTTACCTGTCCATTGACATTGACGCCTTCGACCTGTCGCTGGTTCCCTCTACCGGAACGCCCGAAGCGGGGGGCCTGCGCTTCTGGGACGTCATCGATGCTGTGGAGTGGCTCGTGGAGAACAAGAAGGTGGTGGGCGTTGACATAATGGAGGTCGGCGGGACGGAGCTGGGAGACGTGACCGCCCTCACTGCGGCAAAGCTGGTATTCTACACCATCGGGGCGCTTTCCAGGTGATTTTTGTGTCAGTCTTTCCTATTCATGGATCTTAGAAGGCAAGTGGTGGTCATGCTTTTCTGAGATAGTTGTTCGGGGTCGAATTAGCTGGTACAATGCTCTAAAAACGTTCTTGGTGTACATTTCCCCCCACAAAGTCTTAAATATCCTTTTTCCAATTTTCGAGGGGGTGGTGAGGGTATGGAACTTGAAAACGCGCTTGAGACGTTTCACTCCATGAAAATCGAGTCCATCATGCCGAAGCCCGAGACGCTGCCCGTAGTTGAGAAGGACGCTGAAATCATAAACGTGCTGAAGCTTCTCAGGACAAGACACCACGTGTGGGTTGTGGAGAGCAGGGAAACCATGAAGCTTGTAGGTGCAATCAGGCTCCTCGACGTTATAGACGTCCTCCTCCCGCCGGACGCGTACAAGTTCAAGCTCGGCATGACGAGAGGGACGCTGAAATCGCTCCTTGGTGGTGCAACAAAGGCAGGGGACGTTGCGGAAAGAAACCCTCTCACCATCGAGTGCGGTGCAACGGTTCTTGATGCGCTCATGAAGATGAAGAAATACCGCGTGCAGGTGCTGGCTGTCGTTGATGGAGACCGGCTCGTCGGTGAGGTCAGCCTCAGAATACTCATAGACGAGCTGCTGAGACTGCTGAGGGTGGGGGGTGTTTCATGGAAACGGTGACCTGGCTGTTATTTGCCCTCGGAATCTCCCTGATACTAGCCAAGATTGGAGACAGCCTCATAGAGCGCTTTGAGCTTCCAGGAGTCCTTGGAGAGCTCATAATGGGAATAATTCTCGGTAACCTTGTCTACTTCGGGATTGTGGCGCCGCAGTACCTTCCAATAGTGAGCGGGGAGGGCTTTACAACGGACGCGACCCAGGTTTCTGAGTTCCTTGCCAAGCTGGGCATAATATTCCTCCTGTTTCTGGGCGCTTTGGACACCGACGTTGAACAGCTCAAGAAAACGGGACTGACGGCAACGGTCTCAACGCTTCTCGGCGTTTTTGTCCCCCTGATAATGGGCTGGTTCGTCCTGATGGAGATGGGCTACCCGAGCAAGGAGGCCTTTGCGGGGGGTGTTCTTCTCACCGCCACTAGCATAGGCCTAACCGTCAGGGTCATGATGGACCTCGGTGTCCTCAAGAGCGAGGTTGGGGTCGCCTCCCTGAGCGCGAGCGTTATGGACGACTTCCTCGGAATAGCCCTGATTATCTTTGCCGTCGGCACCGGGAGTCTGATAGACCTGTCCATCAAGATAGTTCTGTTCTTCATAATAACCGGCGTTATATGGTGGTACCTCGTTGACCACTACATCAGGTTCGCCGAGAGGCTCCACGTCGAAAAGGGAGTCCTTGGAATGGTCATCGGCATGATGTTCCTATTCGCTGCCCTCGCCGAGAGCTGGTTCGCCGCCGCGATTGAGGGTGCCTTTATGATGGGTCTCGTGCTCTCGAAGCTCCCAGAGGGCAGGCGTCTCATGGACGACCTCCGTGCAATCGGCTACGGCCTGCTGGTACCGTTCTTCTTCGTCCACACCGGGGCGATGCTGAACCTCACCGTCTTCGAGAACGCTGACGCGCTGGTTCTGGCCACAGTGCTTACCGTTGTGGCAGTCTTTGGGAAAGTCCTTGGAAGGGGGTTCGGTGCTTGGATAACGGCGTGGGGCCGCGGAAGGGAGTTCCTGTTCACCAAGGAGAACCTCTGGATGTCCCTCCAGATGGGCATAGGCTCAATTCCGAGGACTGAAGTGGCCCTCGTCAACCTGATGGTCGCCATACACGGCGGAGCGATTCCTCCCGAAGACGCTCCCAAGTTCATCGCCGCGACGCTGATATTCATAACGGTATCAGTGCTCATAACCCCGCCACTCCTCAAGTGGGCGTTCAAAAACGAGATAGAGAAGGCGAGGTCTTCGAAGGCCTCAAGAAAGGTCGAGCGCATAATGGAGACCAAAGAGAAGATAAAGGAGCTCAAGGGCTCCCAGTGAATGCCCACCGACGCCTTCAGCCGAAAAACGCTCCCATCATGTCCATCTGCTCTTCGCTCATTGACTTTATTTTGAACTCAGGCATCTTGTCTTTCAGCTCCTCGTACTCTTCCCTTGTTATCTCCTTGGCTTCGCCGTTCTCAACGAGGTAGAATATCCCGTAGTCCGGGTCGCGGTAAGCGACGAGGAACTTCTCCACCTCGATGTCGTCGAAGTTAACGAAGATGACGTTTCCACCGGTGTACGGCCTCTTGCACTTGAACGGGAAGCTTGAGGAGTTCAGCATGGCATCGCCAAGGGCCTGGTTGGCCTTCTCACCGTTTATCTCGGTCCAGAACTTCCTCCCCTCAAAGTCGCCCTCAACGACGATGAGAAACCTCTGGCCGTCGAGTTCGACGAGGGGGGCGCCTTTCTCCTGGAGTATCTTGAAGAGCCCACCTATGGTCTCTGCGTTTTTCAGGGAAGCGACGAATCCTTCAACTTTCATAGTTTCCACCGGTGGAGGTTTGGAAAGGGGGTATAAAAGCTTAAGCTTTTTATTTTGGTCGAGGAACCTCAGGGTGATGTCTTCAAAAAACATCCAGTATCTCAGGAAGTGGGGCATCGTAATTGCGTTTTCAATCCTGGCCGGCCTAGTTGGGGGTCTGGGAGCGATAGCCCTCAGGGTTCTCGTGAGCGCTGTCCACGGGATTTTCTTTGAGTGGCTTCTTCCAAGGGTCTCCTACGAAGCTGGGGGCCTCAATCTTGGGTATCTGCTTCTCCCGACGCTTGGTGCGTTCATTGTGGCCTTCTTTGTAATCCGGTGTCCCGAAATTAAGGGTAACGGCATTCCTGAGGTCATAGAGGCGGTCATATTCAGGGGTGGCGACATCCCCGGAAAGTTTGCGGTGCTGAAAACGGTGGCTACCGCCATAACCATAGGCTCCGGCGGGAGCGTTGGGCGCGAGGGGCCGATAGGGTTCATCGGTGCGGCCTTAACGTCAATTCTCGCGCGCTGGTTCAAGATGTCAAAGGAAATGAAAAAGCTCCTCGTAACGTGCGGCCTCGCCGCGGGCATAGCCGGCACATTCAACACACCACTCGCGGGAGCAATGTTCGCCCTTGAGGTCGTCTACATGGGGGCGTTTTCGATAAACCTCGTGCCCATTTTCATCGCGGCCGTTACCGGAAACGCGGTCACTCTGGCAATCCTGAACAGAGCCGTTGAGATAGACATTCCCGAGAGTATAGGGCACACTCTTCCAGAGCTTCCCCTTTTCTTCATCCTTGGCTTGGGCCTCGGCCTTCTGGCGGCCTTCTATGCGCGGTTCCTTTACCGCGTGGTCGACGGGTTCTCCGAGGCTAAGATACCAGAACCCATTAAACCCGTGATAGGCGGTTTTGGAGTCGGCGTTCTCGGGATGCTGTTCCCCGCCTACGGCATATTCGGGATAGGCTACGAAGGTATGAGGATGGCGTTCTATGGCGAGCTGGCGATAGGGCTCCTCGTAGTCCTCGGGCTGGTTAAGATGCTGGCCACGGCACTAACGATAGGTTCGGGGCAGAGCGGGGGTGTCTTCGCTCCGAGCCTCTACATCGGGACGATGTTTGGGGCAGCATTTGGAGAGGCCGTGAGGCTCCTGTTTCCGGCTCTCGGCTCGAATCCTGCCGTCTATGCTCTCGCGGGAATGGCGGCCTTCTTCAGCGGCATGACTCAGGCCCCCCTCGCCCAGATATTAATGGTAACCGAACTGACGAGGAGCTATGCCGTCCTGCCCGCGGTGATGACCTCGGCAACGATAGGTTTCCTCACGGCCAGGTTTTTCCTCGAAGGGGAGTCAATATACACCCTCAAGCTCCTCAGGAAGGGCTACCGTGTGAGGACAGGAAAGCCCGTCGTGCTGGAGACCATCTCCGTTGGAGAGATAATGACCCGCGAACCAGTTTACGTCACCGAAGACAATACGCTCTTTGACGTGGAGCACCTCATAGGTGAGACCGGCCATGACTGCTTCCCGGTTGTCAATGAGAAAATGGAAGTGGTGGGTATAATTGGCGTGAAGGACATCCTGAAAAAACCTTCGAGCATTAAGCGGATGCCCGTGAAGAGGTTCATCCGCAGGCCCTACGCGGTGACCTGCCCCACAGAGACAGCCGAAGAGGCCTTTGAGAAGCTAATGGCCTATGACCAGAACCTACTGCCCGTCACGGAAAGCAAAGAGAGCAGGAAGCTCGTCGGCGTCGTGACCAAAAGGGACATATACCGCGCCTACTACCGCGGTCTGGAGGGTATGTACATAGACTGAGGTGATAAAATGCAGGTCGATGCCGACCTTCACATACACTCGCGCTACTCAAAGGCAGTCTCAAAGTCCATGACGATACCGAATTTAGCCGAGAACGCGCGCTTTAAGGGGCTCGAAATAGTGGGAACGGGTGACATACTCAATCCGAAGTGGGAGGAAGAGCTTCTAAAATACACCAAAAAGGTTGATGACGGGACTTACGAAAGAAACGGCGTCCGCTTCATTCTCACCGCCGAAGTTGAAGACAGCAGCCGCGTCCATCACCTTCTAATCTTCCCGAGCATCGATGCCGTCCGCGAGATGAGGGAGATACTGAGGAAGCATTCGTCTGATATCGAGACGGAGGGGAGGCCCCACCTGAACTTATCGGCTTCTGAAATCGCGGAGATAGCCAATGACATCGGCGTCCTTGTTGGGCCTGCACACGCCTTCACTCCCTGGACTGCCCTCTACAAGGAGTACGACAGCCTGAGTGAAGCGTACCAGGGGGCGAAGGTGCACTTCCTGGAGCTGGGACTCTCTGCAGACAGTGAGATGGCGGACAGGATAAAGGCACACCATAAGCTCTCCTACCTCAGCAACAGCGACGCCCACTCACCGATGCCCCACCGCCTCGGCAGGGAGTTCAACCGCTTTGAGGTCAAAGAGCCCACCTTTGAGGAAATCAGAAAGGCGATTTTAAAGCGCGGCGGGAGGAAAATCGTCCTCAACGCCGGTCTAGACCCAAGGCTTGGCAAGTACCACATGACGGCCTGCTCCCGCTGTTACACGCAGTACTCCCTCGGCGAGGCTAAAGCCTTCAAGTGGAAGTGCCCCAGGTGCGGCGGCAGGATAAAGAAAGGCGTCCACGACAGGATTCTTGAGCTGGCCGACACCGGGGAGAGGCCGAAGGACAGGCCCCCGTACCTGCACCTGGCCCCCCTAGCGGAGATAATATCGATGGTCATAGGCAAAGGGGTCGAAACAAAGGCCACCCGGCTTGTCTGGGAGCGCTTTTTGAATGAGTTCGGGAGCGAGATTAAGGTTCTTGTGGACGTCCCGGTGCGGGAGCTGGCTAAAATTCACGAAGACATTGCCAAGGCCATCTGGGCCTACCGCAGCGGTAAGCTCATCGTAATTCCGGGCGGGGGCGGAAAGTACGGCGGGATAAGGCTCCCGGAGGAGATAAGGAACGCGAGTATTGACGAGCTTGAGAGCGTTGAAGTGACCCTGCCTGAGGTGGAAAGGCCAAAGCAGAGGAGCATAACGGAGTTTGTAATGGGTGCCAAATAAAATTGGCAAGTTTGATGAGAAGTTGCTAAATATGATTGGCAAAATCTTTAAAAAGTTGACAATTAAAATTAGCAAGGTGTGAAGGATGGGAAGTCTCAGGGAGGTTGTTGAGGATTACCTCGAGCTTGATGTTGAGGGAATTGAGAGGGAGCTTGATGTCCCTATCCCAAAGGTTCCACGGGCGGTGGCGATATTAGGTCCCCGAAGGGCGGGCAAGAGTTTCTACATGCTCCAGAAATTTAAATCCCTCCGCGACGAGACTCCCGCACTCTATCTCCCGCTCGATGACGACAGGCTCTATCCCCCGACGCTCGACACGCTCAATAAGTTTCTCGAAGTCTTTTACGAAATTT
The DNA here is from genome assembly GCA_021160985.1 of Thermococcus sp. GTDB lineage: Archaea > Methanobacteriota_B > Thermococci > Thermococcales > Thermococcaceae > Thermococcus. Next base: position 1,303 of record JAGHBN010000164.1, on the reverse strand, counting down.
ACGGCGAGAGGAAAGGTGTCCTTTTCCTTGACGAGGTTCAGGAAGTGGAGAACTGGGAGCTGTTTGTTAAAAGGGCCGTCTCCCTCGGCCACACTGTATTCGTGTCGGGCTCCTCATCGAAGCTCCTCTCAAAGGAGATAGCGACCCAGCTCAGGGGGAGAGGGGTTTCCTTTGAACTTTACCCTTTCTCCTTCAGGGAGTTTCTTAGGGCAAAATCCTTTGAGCCCGGCGAGTCCCTTTCAAAAAAGGCCCGGGTTAAAGCGCTCCTTGAGGAATTCATTGAGTGGGGTGGTTTTCCTGAGGTTGTCCTTGAGGACTCGGAGCTTCTGAAGAGGAGGACCCTTGAGAGTTACGTTGACTTGATACTCTACCGCGATGTGGTTGAACGTTACGGGGTTAAGAATACACGTGCTCTTAAGCTCCTTTTGAAGCTCACCGGCGCGTCCTTTGGTAGGGAGTTCTCCATAAACAGAACGACCAGGTACATGAAAGGGATGGGGGTGGAGACCAACAGGAACACCCTGTCAGCTTACCTTGAACACCTTGAAGATGCTTACCTGGTGAGTAAGGTTAAAAAGCTTGCACCGCCGAGGGAGAGTGAAAAGGCCCCTCCAAAGGTTTATCTGGTTGATCCGGGTCTTGCGAGGGTGTTCAAGGAGGAGCTGGAGTTCGGCAGGCTCATGGAGTCTGCGGTTTTGGTGGAACTCCTGAGGCGGGGAGCCAGACCATACTACGTCAAGACCCAGAAGTTCGAAGTGGACTTTGCAGTCAGGGAGGGGGAGTCTTACAGGTTGATTCAGGTGACGCGCTCCATCGAGGGAGAGACGCTCAAAAGGGAACTCAAGGCCATTAAGGAGGCTTCCAGGCTCCTGCCTGCCCACGAGAAGGTTCTCATAACGTGGGACGATGAGGGGGAAATCGAAGGCGTGAAACTCATACCCCTTTGGAGGTGGCTCTTGGGGTGAATCCGAATGAGAGAGTCCGAGATAATAGACCTTTTCCTCAGGCATCTTAAAAGACAGGGCGATCTGCCACTCGGCGATGATGCAGGGGCGCTCAGGCTTGGTGAGAGGTGGCTAGTTGCTACCAACGACATGCTCGTGAGGAGGACTGATGTCCCGGATGTAATGACACCGGAGCAGGTTGGTTTTAAGGCGGTCACGATGAACGTGAGCGACGTGGCAGCTATGGGGGCGGAGCCGGTAGGCTTCCTCTTCTCGCTCGGCGTCCCCCAGGGGCTGGACGCTGACTATCTGGAGGGGGTGGCGAGGGGCATAGGGGATGCCCTCGACTTCTACGGCCT